>JBDGYW010000258.1:0-8373 GCA_039588935.1 Gemmatimonadota bacterium
CCATCGGACTTGCCGATTTGCTGTCCACGAGCGGAACCGCCGTGATCAAGGCAGCCGATCGGACACCAGGAATTGCAGCCATCCGTTCCTGCAACTGACGGTGGAAGAGGCGAACCGCTTCCGTGTCCTCCCACTCGGCTTCTGGGAGCGCCACTCTGAATGTGAGACGGTCTGCGCTGTCGAAACCGGGATCCACGCTTCTGAGTTCCATGAAGGTGCGGGCCATGAGGCCGGAACCCACCAGGAGCACCAGCGCAAGTGCGACCTGGGCGACCACGAGGAGACTCCTGGCCCTGTGGCGTTCCCGGCCGGAGGTCGTGGCCTTCCCGCCCTCTTTCAGAGTACTCGACAGTTCGCCGCCCTTTTGCCCGAACGCGGGGAACAGACCGAACAGAAGCCCTGCTCCGATTGAGATGGTGGCCGTGAAGAGCAGCACGCTGCCATCGATACCGATCTCGAGCATGTTCGAAATTGCAACCGGGGCGATCGCCAGCAGGCCCTTGATACCGAAAAAAGCCATGGCGAGGCCCAGCAGCCCCCCGCCCAACGCCAGCGTCACGCTCTCGGTGAGGTATTGGCGAATCATGTCTCCGCGGTTCGCTCCCAGGGCCACTCGCAGCGCCAGTTCGCGCTGCCGAGCCTCGGCCCTTACCAGAAATAGGTTGGCCACGTTCGCACAGGCAATCAACAGTACAAATCCGACTGTACCCAGAAGGATCCAGAGAGCCTGCCTCATGTCTTCGACGAAGAGTTCCTTGAGCAACTTCACGTCCGGGGCCAACCCTGCTTGCTCGATGACTTCTCTCGAAATTTCGGTTGGGTAGGCGTCCGCGAACTGGTACAGAATGTTGCGCATCTCCGCCTGTGCCGATTCTATCGTGGCGTCGGGCGCGAGTCGTCCCACGCCGATGAGACCCAGACTGCCCATGACCGGGTTCGCCATGTCAATCTCGATGGGGGTCCACACCATTGCTTCCTGGGGGAAATCGAAATCTTCAGGCATCACGCCGATCACCTGACGCATAACGCCGTCCATCTCGACCAGCCGTCCGACGATGTCGGGATCGCTGCCGAAGGTCTGCTGCCATAATCCGAATCCCAACACGACCACAGGCTCGGCGCCGAGGTGATCCTCCCCTTCGGCAAAGCCCCTGCCCAGCATCGGCTGCACGCCAATCACGTCATTGAACGTTTGTGTGACCCTGGCGGCCCGTAGGCGCTGGGGCTCGCCGTCCGTTATCAGGTTGATCGTGTGGTCGCCGAACACGGTGAACGCAGAGAGGGTGTTGAAGTGCTCCTTGTAGAACAGGTACATGCCCTCCGAATGGGGAACCAACGGCAGGTTCAATCCCGGGGCTACGTGATTTGCCGAAATCAGCCTGGAACTTTCCGGGAAAGGCAGGGGATTCAGGAGCACCCCGTCCACGACGCTGAATATTGCCGTATTGGCACCGATGCCTACGGCGAGCGTGATTCCAGCCAGAGTCGTGAAGAACGGCTTCCTGATCATTGTCTTCACAGTGAAGCGAATGTCTCGAAGCAACCCTTCCATGGTCCATCCTTCCTTGCGTAAATACCACGCGTCGGGGAAGGCCCCCAGCGCATGTCTCAAGCGCCTTGCCGGCGTGGCGGTCAACTCGGCGTGCCATTCTTCCACCCAATCCCTGCGATACTCGCCGGGAACGACGAGGGAAATCAGGCGCACCAGGGCTCGTGCAGGACTCATCATGCTTGCTTGGGCTCAGTGCTGAACTGGCCCAGTAGTTGCCGGATTTCCTCCAGCTTGGCTTCAGCTTCCGGCAACGCCCGCCGCCCACGCGAGGTGAGTGTGTAGGTGCGTCTCCGCGGCCGGCCAGCGGCGAATGCCTCTTCTTCGCTTTCCCACCCCGACGCGAGCAACCCAGCCTTCTCCAGCCGCCGCAGCGCCGGGTAGACGGTACCGCTCGGCATTCCACACGCATCCATCACGTCGAAACCGTATTTGTGGTCCGAAGCGACCGCTCTCAAGACGAGTGCGGTGATCTGGGTCATACGAACTGATGCCATCCATGCCCCCGAAAAAGCCTGATCGTACCACCCCTTGCCGGGGTGTGCTGTTTTCTACATAGCCATACGAGTGGCTGTCAGGATGGTTTCAAAGAGGCCGGGTTCTGGGCTCTAATGACTGCTTGATCGCTGCTTGACATCGGATCGGTAAGACTCGGGCGGACAGTAGAAAAGAAGGGTTTTATGCGGGGCTCGTTGTCGGTTTGCTGCCCAGGGATAGCTGGGAAGAGGTCTCGCACGACCACATGCGCGTCAGCTTTGCCCCGCAGCGGAATGGATTCGTGCTTGGAGTCTCATTGGCGTTCTAGCAAGAAGTCCAACTCCGGTTGCCCCACCCCGTCGCCCAACACTCTCCGCCTTGAAGAACCTCGTGCGCTAGATTGAGGTATTGCACTATTCAACAAGTGAGCAAAGAAGGTTGTTGTGAAATATGGAAAGGCAGGTTTGTGGGGCGTTAGAGTGGTTGTCCTCCTCGCGATCGTGGGGCAAATCGCTTGTGGTGAAACTGATGTCCCCACGGATCCCGTGCCCGAAGACAGGGGTGATCTCACACTCCTTATCTCGGGTGGTGACATCAGTCATACGTTGACCGGCAACGCCGTGTTCGGGACGGCACCAAAAGGCAATGGCGAGACGGATTGGGTGCTCTTCCTGTGGAGGGGCGCAAGGTTGTTTTACACATACCAGTTCGACGTTGTGGATCTGTTTCGCGCCAGTCTAGAGCGGCCGGACCCGGGGACGTACACTTTGGCGGCTCATTCCGAGGGTCCACCGGCTGACGATGCCTTTGCGGGCAGATACGTGTACTCCTTCGTGATTTCCTACGGTGTGTTTCATATCGAGTCGGGGACGCTTACCATCGACAGTTCGTCCGATCAGGAAATAGCGGGCTCGTTCGAACTGAACGCCGTGCTCGATGAGTCCCGCTCCACGGATGTGCCCACCCAGACCGCGACGTTGAGTGGTACCTTCCGTGCGGTGCCGGGGGATATCCCAACCGTCAACTGACTTCGTTGGCCTACGTTATTTTTCAATACCCGGCGCACTAGTCGCCGGCTATGGTGATGCTGACCGCAAACCTCGGAGAGATGATGAGAGTCCTTGCCGTCAACTCGAGTCCGCGTGTCGGGACTGTGAGCAAGACCGAGATCATGCTCGACAGTCTGGCAGAGGGAATGCGCGAAAAGGGTGCTCATGTGGACGTGGTGAACCTCCACAAGAAGAAAATCAACTACTGCGTGGGATGCTTTACGTGTTGGACCAAGACACCAGGAAAGTGCGCGCAGAAGGATGATATGGCGGAAGAGTTGTTCCCAATGTACTCTGAGTGCGATCTCTGTGTGCTCGCCACACCGCTTTACCACTACACCCTGAACGCCCAGATGAAAGCATTCATCGAGCGAACGCTTCCCATTGTCGAACCCTTCTTTGTGGAGAAAAACGGCGTTACCACCCATCCGTTGCGACAGCCCCTGCCGTCGACTGTGGTGCTCTCCGGAGCGGGATTCCCTGAGGACAGCGTTTTCGATCAACTCAGGTCATACGTCCGGTTCCTCTTTGGTGAGAGCCTGGTGGCCGAGATCTATCGGCCGGCCGCCGAGATGCTGGCTAGGGCGGGCTCGAATGCGGCTGCCGCCGATGTGCTGGCCGCGCTGACGCAGGCGGGTGGGGAACTGGTAGAGTCGGGACGGGTGGAGGCGGACACGCTCCGCAGGATTGAACAACCTCTGACCGACTTCGCCGGCATGGCACCGCTCACCAACCTGGCGTGGCGGACCTGCATTGACCGCGGTATCACACTCGGTGAATTCCGCAAGAAACGCGTACGGTTGCGCCCCGATTCGATCGAGTCGTTCTTGGGGCTGCTGCAATACGGTTTCAAGTCGAAATCCGCCGCGGACGTATCAGCGAAAATCCAATACAGATTCTCAGGCGATGTCGAGGGCGACTGTTACGTCGCGGTGGAGTCCGGTAAGCTCAGCTGTGGGCTCGGTACCGCCGACAACGCCGACGTCATGATCGAAGCACCGTTCGATGTATGGATGGACATCCTGACCGGCGAAGCAGACGGCCCCGCGCTCCTTGCCGAGGGAAAATACCGAGTGAGCGGTGACATGATGCTGATGGGGCGGTTGAGGGGACTCTTTAGGTAACGGCCAACCCGGCCAGCCTCGTGAGGCTGGCCGAGTTCCCCACCTTGCTTCTCGCATTAGGTCGGGTATATCGGGGTCAAGATCCCGGTCTCAACTCCTCGATGAACCCTGCGTCCATCCAATAGATGTTGACGTCCCCGTTATGGGGACCGGCGTGCAAGCCCTGAAGGAAATCGGCAGTCAACGCCCCGGGGAGGGGCTCGATCGGTCCCGTTCGCGCCGCCATGAAGAAGAAGTACTTGCCATCTGGTGAGACGTAAGGCGAGAACTCACCGCCCCTCGGCGTGTTGACGCGATCTCCTAGGTTGATCGGCGTGCTCCAGTTGTCATTCTCATCGCGGAACACGACGAAGTAGTCGTCACGCCCCAAACCGTCTTCGCGAAGCGACGTACAGACTATGATGTAGCTTTCATCGGGCGATATGAACGCGTTGTATTGCGATGCAGTCGAATTCACGTTGGCGCCCAACCTCTCGGTTTCCGTGTATTCGCCGTCGACCAGCCGCGACCGATATATGTAGCTCTCCTGACTGCCCTCCACACCGCGCGTGAAGTACATGGTCCCGTCCCTGGTTACCGACGGAAAAAACTCCGCCTCCTCAGTATTGATTGGTGGGCCGGGATTGTATGGCTCTCCCCAACCGTCACCGACACGGTCCATGGCCCAAATGTCCTGGTTCACCCAGGTCCGGGCTTCGCCTTCGGCCAACTCTTCCCCTGCGGGTGGACGAGTTGAAAGGAAGTAGAAGTGCTGACCGTCCGGTGTGATATGTGGCTCCAGACTCAGGTAATCCGGATTACTCGAGAACGGAGCTACTTCCGGGCTGGTCCAACGCCCGTCCCTGATCTTGGTTTCCATGATGACCGCGAGGCCGCCCACCAGGACACCGAAATAGAGTTCGTTGCCGTCGGGTGTCATAGCCACGTCTCGGGTATACATGCCCGTGCTGACTATGCCAGGGGCGAAAAGCTCCGCCGTATCGCCGGGTGGAGTCTGGCCGAGGTACGCGCCGGTGAGTACCGGGAAGCCGTCGGAGCTGTCCGGTGAGACGCATGCCGTTACCACGAGCACAAAACCGGAGAGCGTCATGGCGCGGAAATAGTGACTCAATCTGTACATCATACTGGTCTTCTCCATCGTCGTCATGACTTTCGAGTCGCAATCGAGCACATGCAACCAGGCGAATCCTGAGAGTCTGCGCTGTATGGTACGCCTGTCCATCCAACGAGTTCCTTGGTTTTGGAAGCGGGATCCACAAGCAAGCCGCCGCCGCCCGTGCACGAACGGACGACGGCGGAAAGATGTGTCGCACGTTTCTGTTAGGCCTTGACGTACTCCAAGATCGCCGCGAACTGGCTCTCTCCGTCGAGGCCGGCTTCCTTCAACACCATTGATCCGGGCCCGCTTCCGAGAAAGTGTCCCTTCTGGAACGGGTGGAGACTGCTCTCGATTCCGCGCTTGGACCGAATCCACTTGTAGAGCGTGGGAAGAGTGAAGCCGGTAATGCCCATGGCCTTCTGGGCGATACTGTCGGGGTAGATCTTCTCCTGCTCCTCTGCCGGCAACAGATCGAACAACTCAGCGCTCGACACGTAGAAGACGTCGAGGTCGACTCCCTCCTTCTCGAGCATGGGCAACGCCGTTTCCACGAAAGCGTAAGCCACTTCGCTACCCTGCAGTACAACCGTCCCGTCGCCCTGACCGTTGGCTTTGCGGAGTGCATAGACGCCTGTGGCTGTTGCGCTTGGGGGAGCTAGCGCCAGAGCCTCGCGATCGATGACCGTTTCGTTCGGCCGGGTGACAAATGGAACAACCACCGCTGGCCGCTTGGCCAAGGCGGCGATCAGGAGAGGCCAAACCTCCTGGGGGTCCCACGGCGTCATTGTTATCGCGGTTCCTTTGGGGAAGTTCTCCTGCATCAATTGCAGCGGTTGCGGGTCCGCATGTGTGGGACCGTCCTCGCCGGTCTTCAGCCCCGCGTGTGCGCATATCAGCAGATACGGATTGAATGGTTCTTCCTTGATTTGTTGACGGGCCTGCGATCCGATTCCATGGAGCCGGGAGGCGATGTGCCCCAACGCGGCAATGAAGGCTCCGTACGAGGATCCCGCTCCCATGTGGCGACCGTATGTGGAAAGGCCTGCAAGAATGCCACTCATGGCGTCCTCGCAAATCCCACCGATCGACAGCAAGCGTGCGTCCGGGTTTGTGTTTGCGTTGTAGTATCCCTCAGGAAATCCGTTGGCTGCCGCACTTACGCTCGTCGAGCCTAACAGGTCGGCTGCGGCAGCCAGAATGGAGCCGTTGGACGACTTGTTGAGGACGTTCAGCGCGTCGCCAAGGGCCCCGCGCAGTGTCGCCTTCGAGCCGAACTCCAACTTCAACTCGTCGGGTGTCTCAGTGCCTGATGCCGAGACGGCCGCATGAAGCCCGTCCAGGTTCGGTGCATTGGAACGCGGTGTGCGCTCTGCCTGGTTCAAGCGGTCCCGAGAGGAAGCCAGGCGCCTGGCCAGTTCTTCCGTTACGGTCGTATTGTCCTCGAGGGCCATGCGGATGATCTGCAGCGCCTGCCAGAAGCAATCTTCGACCGTGGCCTTGTCCGACCCCTTGCAACGCTGCTCCCCACCTTCGCACTTCGGAAACTCGCCACCGATCTGGTGCACGAACGGTGCAAGCGCGTGGTAGAAACCGTCACTGCATAGTGAATGGCCGGCTCCGTGCGAGGCCTTACCCTCGATACCGTACAGCCAACCCTTAGTCGTTCGGTATACGATTGCGGTGGGTTGACTGTTTGGCAGAGTGGGCACCATTCGCTGCGCGGCGACAATCTGCTGGAAATCGGTGCCGTCCGGAACGAATATGACGTTCCAGTCGTGCATGAACGCGAGCTCTTTAGGGTCCCACTGCACGTAGTCGCCGGGAGTGTCGCCCTCACGACAAACATGGTTGGAATCGATGGATGCCTGGTTCCAGTCGATATGGAGCACCGCGTTGTCGAGCGACGCCGTTCCAGCTGCAGCCAGAGTTTCATACACACGGCCGGGTGTCAAACCGCCCTCTCCCTCGACGACGTGAAGGCGGGGTGCCTTGTCACCGTAGAAGTCCTTTGCTCCGTAGGCCAACCCAAGTGACGTGGCGACACCAACCCCTGATGCGCCGGTCGAGAGCTTGATGAATGGCGTGGCAGGCGTTGGATGCCCGTCGAGTGCTTTCGTCTGGAACTGCTTGAAGAGCGGGGTATCCGTCATGGGGTTTCTTCGAAAGCCGAGCAGATCTTCGAGGCGCAGTTGCAGGCCGATATCTGTCGGGAGCATGTCCGGAGCGCCGATTCGAACGACCTCGTTGCGGAGCGCCCACATCGCGTACAGCCCAAGCGCCTTGTGACCAGCCGCATACGATATCAGGTCTGCGTCCTTCCGGTCCGGATCCGAGACATCGTAGTCCATCGCGTCGTACAGGATGCATTCGACGAAGCGGCCGGAGGAAACCGAACCACCGGGGTGTCCCGACATCGGCACGTAGTTATAGAGGATTGCGCATAGTGTGCGGTATATGAGGTCGAGTTGCTCGAAAACGGCCAGGTCGTCTGATGAAAACGGTGCCTCACCACCCTTCAACTCCTCGGAGATATCGACGTACGTCGCGCGCCGCGGCCCGAGTGTGAAATCCATTTGGCTGTTCCTTTCCATATTCCGAATCAGAGCTGCCACGCAGACTCCGACACCTGTGCGGGTGTCTGCGTTGGGTTTAAACAGCAGCGATCAGTACAGTGGATCTCCGCTCTCCAGATAAGCAGCGAAACCGTCCGTGTCCATCGAAGCCTCACCAATCAGCCTTACGCCTTCACGCAGATCGTCGATGCCGGTCGCGATCGACAGCCTGAGGAAGTGTTTGCCCTCGTCCCCGATCTTCCCGAACGACCGTCTGTCCATCGTGGCCACGTGGTACTTGAAAAGCAGGAACATCTGGAACAGCGTGCTCGGACTGGATTGGCCTCGCACGTCCTCCGGCAGGTTTTGATGCGCCTCGACGGCGCCGAGAGACTCGCACACGCCGCCGATGTTGGGGAACACGTAGAATGCGCCCTTGGGGTTCTGGCATGTGATTCCGGCGATCGCGTTCAACCCGCTCACCACGAGGTCACGGCGTTCCTCGAAGGCCGTTACCATCTCG
>JBDGYW010000259.1:0-13577 GCA_039588935.1 Gemmatimonadota bacterium
TACAGGGCACCTTTTGCAAGTGTGGATGCGGAGACGCTGGCACGAGAAGGTTACGTGGTGCAAAGCGACAGCGAGTGGATTGTATATGCTCCTGATGCCAACGTCCTCCTAAGCCCGTCATTCCTTGGCAGCCACTGCTTTCGGATGCTGCGTCAGGAGTTCGAAGGCGAGCAGCGCATCGGCCTTGCTTTCGAGCCGCTACCCGGCGGTGAACTGGCTGACGTAGCCGGGACGCTGTGGCTGGGGGAAGAGAGTTCCGAGCTTCGCAGGCTCGACTTGCGATATACCAACCTCCCGGGCGAGATCGATGACGATCGGCTGGGCGGCACCGTGATCTTCATGCCAACACCGTCCGGAGCCTGGATCATTCGAGAATGGCAGCTCAGGATGCCGATCTTCAGCCTTCGCTGGACGCGCGGCGCGAATGTCATACGTTGGGGAACCGCGCTCGAAGGATTCAGCGACACCGGAGGAGAAGTGCTCTCGGTGCGGAGCCCCGGAGGCACCATCGTGTACGACGCGGTCCTCGCCACAGTAGCGGGGGCCGCCAGCGACACCGTGAGCGGGCAGCCTGTGTCTGGTGCCGGAGTGTTCCTGCCGGGGGCAGTGGACAATGTGCTGACCGACGCTAGGTCGCCACAGCTGAGCAATCGGGCAGTGCTTCGGCATGTTCGCCGCGACTTGGAAGCACTCTACCTCGATCCCGACCTGCGAGGCTTGGATTGGATGGCTCTGTCTCAATCCGCAGCAAACCGGATGGACCGGGCCCCAGGAATGAGCGCGGCTTTTGAAGTTGTGGACGAACTGCTGGACCGGCTCGACGACTCGCACACGTTCATTATCCCTCCGACATGGGTAAGACACCTGGACTACGGGTTCGAGGTGCGGTTCGTCGGCGACACGGCATTCGTTACCGCGGTGCCTTCCGAAAGCGATGCAGAGAAGGTCGGCGTGCAGGTGGGCGACCGGATGATTGCCATTGGCGAAGACGTCCTGGATCGACGTTCATTTGGCCGGACCTGGTATCAGCACACAGTTGTGAACCCACGTGAGCGGTTTACGGTTGTTGTCCACAGGTCGGATGGGCATGTGCGCGAGCTGCCAATTTCGCCACGTGTGGTGGTAAACCCGCGAACCGTGACCAGGACTCGAGGGGAAGACGAATTCTTCCTTCCATGGTTTCGACAAAACGATCGAGTTTGGGACTATGTGGAGCTTACCACCGGAGTGTCTGTCTGGCGATTTGGCCTTTTCGATCCCGACGACCGAGATGATGTGGCGGAAATCTTTGAGCGAGCGGCTGAGCAGAGAGCCTTGATTCTCGATCTGCGAGAGAACCACGGAGGGGTGCTCGCACAGCTGCAGTACTTCCTCGGTTTCCTCTTCCCGGAGGAGGTGGAGATTGGGTTATTGGCGGACCGGGAGGGCAAACGAACGTTACTGGCATCACCGCAGCGTCATCATGTTTTTCGCGGTGAGCTGGTAGTGCTGGTCAGCAGTGCGACCGGCTCGACTGCCGAGATGTTGTCCAGTGTCGTTCAACGGCGGGGTCGGGGGAGGGTCGTCGGAGATCGAACGGCCGGCGCCGGTATGGTGAGCATGGTACGATGGCATCGTATGAATGAGCGAGACAGTCATTGGAATTTTGGGGTGTCTGTGTCTGTCGCTGAGTTCCGGACTTCTGACGGAGGGCGACTGGAGGGGGCTGGGATCGTACCTGATGAGTACGTGCTGATTACGAGAGGCGAGTTGGAGAGACGCGAGGACCCGGTTTTGGCCAGGGCGCTCCAGTATTTCGGCGTAGACGTAGATGCCGCGATGGCGGCCAACGTGTTCAGCACGAGTGGTCCATTGGAGAGATGACCGTGCCGCGCGCGGTGACTTTTCAAGTGCTCTCCGCCAGCCCTGCCGGTCCACGTTCCCGCGGACATTCGACTGCTACGCCCTCAATTGATGTAGCGCGGTGGACTTACTTCCTCGATGAACAGGATCGCGTCGTACGGTATTGTCAACTTAATAGGTCCAGGGTAAACCGAAGCAGGGGTCGGCCGGGATTGCTCAAGCAGCCGTAGCCACACTCCATTCTTTGAAGGAGCGGCTTCGTAGCAACCGGTAGCTCACCGACCGTTCCTGAAGCCGTCCTAATCTGAAGAGGTTCTGAACCACCTCATGAACCGACAGAACCGCTGCGCTTAGCCAGTCGACTTGCACCGTCGCACTCAGACAATCTCGTTTTTTGGAGAGCTTGTCATTCGGTGCATCCGCTGAGTCAAACACAGACCCAAACGACCCATCGAATATTCACCGATATGGTAAACGCTTGATCTGACGGGGCTTGCGGGAGGTTGGGAGGCTTCCGTTACCGGCTCCTAAAGCCGGTAACGGCACGGCGGCGAACCGAAGCACCCCACTTTCTCCTTTGCCCTCCGTGGGTCTTGCACTGTCGCATGTCTATCTGAGTACTCCTCGATATCTCCAAGGGCCGGGGAGACCAAAGGAGAGCCTCGGAGACATAATCTGCGGATGCTGTTGCCGAATGCGACACCGCCGGGAGCCATGGGCGGCAGCCCGGGTTGACAGCAATAATCCCTCGAGTCGAAAGAGGTGTGCCTTGCAAAAACTCCGAGACATGCTTACACTGTCGGCATGCCTAAAGATCAACTGCTCGGAACCTTCGAGCAAATGGTGCTCCTCGCCATCCTCCACATCGGGAAAGAAGCATACGGACCTCGCATTCTCGAGAAACTAGCGGAGGGTACGGGGCGAATTGTCTCTCGCGGCTCCCTTTACGTCACGTTAGACCGGTTGGAGCGAAAAGAGATGCTGCGTTCGACAATTGGTGAGCCGGAACGCGACCGGGGTGGCAGACCGAAGCGATACGTGGCGGTGACTGAGAAGGGCGTCGCTGCTCTGCGCGAGGCACGTGACTCGCTGACCGCGTTGTGGGCCGGATTGGAAACGGACCTCGGCAAATGAAAAGGCCAGCCCAGAAAAACCCGCCGCAACTCGCGTTCGCCCTGCTCCGCACTTGTCTTCCGGATGGGTTCGTCGGGGAAGCACTGCTCGGTGACTTGCACGCGGAGTTCGTGTTGCGCTCAGGGTCCGGCAGCCGTCTGAATGCGGCAGGCTGGTTCTGGACCCAATCGCTTCGACTCAGCCTCAGATACGTGCTCGAGCGCACCGGCCACCGCCGACCCTACGAAGGCCCAGGCGGTCTGCCGAGCCGACCTCCAAGGCACGCAACGCCACGCTCTGGACAGCCCATGTTCGACAACATCATCTCCGACATACGCTACGCATCACGCACGCTTCGCAGGGAACCTGGCTGGACCGCCGGCGCAGTCGGAACGCTCGCACTCGCTATCGGTGCGACAACATCAATCTTCAGTGTCGTCAATGCAGTCCTTCTCAGGCCTCTTGACTATCACGAGCCTCATCGGCTGATGGCACTCGAGTTCACACCCGCAAACGCGGATGCCGAAGCATTCTTCCAGAGAGGTGACGAGGCACGAACGAGGTACTTTCAGCTCAGCACGACGTACCCGAACTTCGAGAAGTGGCGGGAAGCTGCCGGCGACGTAATCGAAGACCTCGCGGTCTACGACGACGCCTGGTCGCGCTCAGTGAACTTCGGTGCCGGCACCGAGCGAATGCCCGTGGCTGTCGTCAGCGCCGGCGCATTGCGGGCACTCGGAGTTCCGCCTGCACTGGGCCGCTGGTTCCTGGACGAAGAGGACGTGCCCGGCAGCGCCAACGCCGTGATACTGAGCCACTCATTGTGGCGAAGCAGGTTTGGCACTGTTGAGGAGGCGGTCGGTCAAACCATCTTTGTAGATGAGAAACCGCACACCATAGTCGGCGTCATGCCACGCGGCTTCAGTTTCCCCACCGCATCAAGTCAAATCTGGTTACCTATGGCCGAGGCCAGCCATAATGAAGGGTCGTGGAATTATGAGGTGTTCGGGCGATTGCGCCCCGGCGTCTCCGTCGAACAGGCTGAAGCACTTCTTAGCAGCCGGAGCATCGAGTCGACTGCGCGCGACGGCGCAATCCACGCTTTCGGGGCGACGCTCACACCGCTGCATGTCCGTTTCGTCGGCGACGCCCGACCAATTCTCGTGATCTTCATGGCAGCAGTTAGCGCTGTGCTGCTCATCGCCTGCGTCAACGTGATCAACCTCATGCTCACGCGTGCCACACGCCGAGGCCATGAACATGTAGTTCGAGGAGCGCTCGGCGCAGGTCGCAAACGCATTGTGCAGCAACTACTGACCGAGAGCCTGCTCGTCTGTTTCGTTGGAGCAGCACTCGGACTATTGATGGCCGTCGCTCTTACCGACTTGTTGGTTGCTTTGAGTCCAGATTCGATTCCACGTAGAGAACAGATCGGGATCGACGGGAGCGCGTTGATCTTCACGCTGTCTCTGGCGGTGGGTGTCGGCATGGCCGTAGGCCTGACACCGGCACTGCACGCTTCGAAGGCCAACCTCGCGACCGGACTGAACTCAACTTCTCGCGGCTCGTCGAGCGGAATCCGCCACGCACGTTTGCGCGACGCGTTTGTGGTTGCCCAACTCGCGCTCGCACTGACTCTGTCGGTCTGCGGCGGCGTCTTGCTCAGGAGCTTTTCCGCGCTGTTGAGCCTGGAGACCGGAGTAGAACCAGCTGAGGTGCTGGTGTTCGATACCGGATTGCCGGAAGCAAGGTACCAGACTTTCGAAGATCGGATGCTGTTTTACGACGAGATGCGTACCCGCCTCAGAGCGATTCCCGGAGTATCAACCGCATCGCTTTCGGTGTACTTCCCGGCAAACGGCTCGTTCCATACCACCAGTTTCAACGTCGAGGGGTACGCTTCGGCTCCGTCCGAAGAGCTCGAGGCTGAAGTCAAACAGGTGACACCCGACTACTTCGAGACCTTGAGCATAAGCTCCACCGCAGGCAGGGTGTTCGAAGAAAGTGATGGAATCTCGGGCCCCGAAGTACTCGTCATAAACGAGTCAATGGCGCGCAAGTACTGGCCCGGCGGCGGAGCCGTCGGTGGCAGGATGCTACTCGATGAAGAGTGGTACTCCGTTGTCGGTGTGGTGAACGATGTCAGGTATCGGGGTGAACTACGGGATGTCCCGCAGCTCTATCGCCCATATGCTGCCGGCTCCTTTCCGTGGAGCATGGCGGCGCTTTTACGCGTAGAGGGCGACCCAACCCAGTACGTGGCCTCGGTCAGGCGCGCAATCGGGGCCATGGACCCTGAGGTGGTCGTTTCCGACGTGAAACCGTTGGAACACTTTCTTTGGGATGCCGTTTCCGAGCCTCGTTTCCGTATGCTACTGCTCGGGGCGTTCGGAATCGCGGCGGTTCTCCTGGCATACGCTGTAGCGCAGCGAACGCGCGAGTTCGGCGTCAGAAAGGCTCTGGGCGCAGACCAATTCAGAACGCTTCGCGAGGTCGCGGCTCGTGGTCTATCTCTAACTGCTGTTGGCGTGTGTGCCGGCCTACTTGGAGCGTATGCAGTAGTAGGAGTATTACAGAGTTACCTGGTCAACCTCGACGCTCGCGACCCAATCACATTCGTCGCCGCCATCTTCGCACTCGGCACCGCATCGATGTTGGCGTGTTTTATCCCCGCAATCAGAGCTGCGAGAGTGGACCCGCTGGTGGCACTGCGGGCGGATTGAAACTCCACGCGACGCTCGATCCGTCGCCTGGTCCCACAGTTGCGGCAAAGTTCCGGCTTTGTTGCATGGCTCGGAACTGAGCGCAGGCCCCCCGTCCCCGAGATAGAATCGCCCAACTCGGTAGCTGTCGGGCATCCCGAGACAGGCCATCGTGTGAGGAATCAGGTACCGAACTGTCCCTCCAGGGAGCGACATTTCATGCCTCAGCTGTCCTTGACGGCGGCATAACGTTATCCAGGGCCATCGGTCCGGCATTTCCCTGTTGCGCGACCTGCACACTGGCCAGACACTCTCAGACCAATACGGAGAGTTGACTGAGACCCAGATTGAGACCCACTTGTAGTAATCCGATACCAGAGTTGACGTCGTGACGGGGCTCGCTGGGTATTGAATCGCTCTCGTTACCGGTCATGGAGGCCGGTAACGGGACGGCGAGGCATGCCAAATTCGCCAAGCTTCTCCTTTGCCTCCGACGTGTCTTTGCTGTTCAAATAGCTATCTCAATACTCCCGAATATCTCTGAGGCCCGGGGAGGCCAAAGGAAAGCCAAGGAGACATATGTCCGCGGTGTCCCAAGGCTGCGTACCGAAGCTGGCTATTCGCGGCGGCCCGGGCCGGCGGAAGGATCCTTGAGATCTTGCAGCGTCAGCAAATCGACGTTCCTGCTACCACACCTGACGGTCGAGACGTCGACACCTGACCATGCAGGGTGTTTTCGAGCCCAACGAAGGACCCCTCCCAACAGCGCTGGGAGTACCTATTCTCTCCTATCTCTGGCCATCCCTCTGGCCGAAGCGTATTCTTGGAGCCCCATTGTGACTTTTGGAGCTAGTCCTTGCGGAGGTGGGCCGCCGGTTCAATGAGGATTCACAGGAGAACCGACCATGAGCGACTTCACATCCATCCCAGCCTGCAGCAGCGACGCACGCCTGACCACGCTCTCCATTTTGGTGTTGTGTCTGGCGGTTCCACTGCCGATACGTGCGCAGGACGATTTCGCCCAACGGACTGTGCTCTTTACGGCCCCGGGTATGGAACAGATGATTCTCCATCCCGATATGAAATACAAGACGGGGCCCGGTCGGGATCTCCACATGGATCTGTACTACCCGCCTGGCATCAAGCAAGACACAAAACCGCCAGTGGTTGTCTTCGTATTCGGCTACTCCGATGCTGCTGCAACGAAACTGACAGGTGTGCCGCTCAAGGACATGGGTGCCTACACATCATGGGCCAGGCTGGTCGCAAGCTCAGGCATGGTTGGCATCACGTATGAGACGGATCAGCCGGACTCGGATCTGAGCGATCTAATCCGTTATCTCCAGCGCCGCGCCGACGATCTTGGGATCGATGCGAGCCGAATCGGGCTGTGGTCATCCTCCGGGAATTCGCCTTTGGCGCTGTCGTATTTGATGCAGCACGCTGGCCCGGAAGTGAGAACGAGTGTGTTCTATTATGGTCTGATGCCCACGCCGGACCGTTATCAGGGAGCGCAGATAGACTCGCTCGCGCAGCAACTGGGTTTCATTCCATATGACCTCGATGAGATACGAACAGACGTGCCTTTGCTCATCGTAAGGGCAGGGCAAGACAACTTGCGCCAGGTCAACGCCTCCGTTGATCACTTCGCAGCAATGGCGTTCGAAGCAAACGTACCGCTAACTGTCATCAACTACTCCGACGGCCAACACGGCTTCGACATCCTCGACGACACACCTACTACTCAACGGATCATCCGGCAGACGCTGAACTTCCTAGCTACATATCTGTTGCTGCCCACCGGAGACAGCTAAGAGGCTCAAGAGACAAACGGATTCGTCTAGCCTAACAACGCAAGAGGCTGTGGGAAGAGGCGTCGCTCACGGGCTGGATATTGGGATACACGGGTCAGGACATATGGATAGGGCGCAGGTTTCGTACTCAATCGTCACTCGATTCTTGCGGGCAATGTTGTACGAGACCAGCCCTCACGATCCGCTGACGTACGGATTTGTGGCAATTGTGTTTGCCACTATTTCTCTATTGGCCAGCTATTTCCCTGCTCGCAGTGCTAGCAGCGCGGATCCGGTCGAGGTGCTCAAGGCCGAGCGACCGGATTGAGGGGCAGAACCCGATAACCCGCCTCATTGACTGCGCCCCTACAACTGCTTCAGCACGTCGACCGGCGCCACCCGACTCGCGCGTACGGCCGGAACCCACATAGCAACGAGTGCAATAAACGCCAGGGGAGCGGTCACCAGCAACAAGACTGCAGGATCGCGTGGCTCCACCAGAAACAGCATGCTTCGAATAGCTCTTCCTATGAAGAGGGCGCCAAAAACACCCAGGCATAGCCCCAGGAGGACTGGTCGCGCGCCGTCCTTGATCACCATCCCTACCACATCATGCGATGTGGCCCCTAGCGCGAGGCGCGTACCGATCTCGCCGCGGCGTTGCGACACAGCGTACGCCATGACACTCGAAACGCCGATCAAGGCCAAGAGGATCGCCAGCATGGCGAATGATGTTAGCAGCGACATCCTGAGGCGCGGACCAGCGATGTCGTCCGCAATTATTCTGTCCATCGTGCGGAAATCCACAATCGCCACGGTCGGGTCCACGTCCCGGACGGCTCGGCGCACCTGATCTATCAAAGCGACTTGATCCAGTGACGTCTTCAGGGCGATAGCCATCGTCCGGCGGATCCACGGTAAAAAGCGTTGTGCGTGCGGAGCGTACACAGTGGGCTCGATCGTCGCTTCGAGCGCGAAGTTGTTTACGTCAGCCACGATACCCACGATCTCGCAAGGCCGTTGGTTGCTGACCGTGACGTACTTGCCGATTGGGTCCTCGCCGGGAAACAGCCGCCTGGCCAATCTTCCGCTGATGACGGCCACGTCCGGCGCAAATTCGTTGTCCGCCGCAGTGAACAGACGTCCACGGAGCAGCCCGATGCCAAGCGTGTTGAAGTAATCCGGCGTCACTGCCCGCGCCTCGACGTGAGGGTTGTTGGCAGGGTCCGGTCTAGGCTTGTCTGGGCGCAAGACTTCTTCGCCGTCCCAGGCTCCAGTCAGCGGCAGTGAGCTTACGGCTCCCGCTGACGCCACGCCTGGCAAGGCGCCGAGGTTTCGAACGAGCGCTTCGTAGTATCGCGTGAACTCATCGTGGCTCTGATAACGCTGCCTGCTTGGGTTGAGTCTGAACGTAAGGAGGTTGTCCGTCGCGAACCCCGCGTCGACGTTCGAGAGGTTCACGTAACTCTTCAGAAGCAGGCCGGCGCCGGTTACGAGTAGCACGGAGACTGCTACCTCGGCGACCACCAGAGAATGCTGCGTCCTCATGTGTCGTCTACCTGCGGTCCTGCCCCGTCCTCCTTCCTGGAGACGCGCGCCCACATCCTCTTTGGAAGCCCTCAGTGCTGGGACGAGGCCGAATACAACCGCCGTGCACGTCGAGGTCACCAGCGCGAAAACCACAATCGGGCCGTTGATACTCACCATCGCCGCTCTCGGCAGCTGCGCGATACCGATCGCCCCGAACAGGTTGGTGCCGAAGAATGCGATCGCCAATCCGATTACGCCTCCCAGCAATGCCAGAAGCAGGCTTTCCAGCAGCAGTTGGTGGACCAATCGACCCCGGGAGGCGCCCAGCGCGCCTCTCACGGCGATCTCGTGCGACCTTCCGGTGGCACTGCTCAACAGAAGGTTCGCGACGTTAGCGCAAGCGATGAGCAACACCAACGCGACAGCCGCGAGCAGTATCAAGAGCGTGGGACGTACTGACCCTACCATGACTTCGTGAACTGGCGTTGCGAGAAATCGCTGGCCGGCGTGAGCGGGATGCAGCGACTCGAGTCGAATGGCGATCTCGGTCAGGTCGGCATCCACCTGCTCCATGGTGACGCCGGAAGCCATCCGAGCGATTGGCCAGATGTTGTGCGACCCCCGCGAAGTCCGGTCCTTCGAGAAATAGTCAGGTCGCGCCTGCCACATATCGGGATTGCCCCTCGGTACCTCCAGGCCAGGAGGAGCGACACCCACCATTGTATACAAAACGTCGGCCAGATTCACAGAGCGCCCAATGATGCCTGTGTCACCACCGAAGCGCGTTTGCCAGGTTTCGTAGCTCAATACCACTACCGGCTCATGCCCGAGTACGTCCTCTTCGGGCAGGAATGTGCGGCCGAGAGCGGCCTTAACGCCGAGAACGTCGAAGAAGTTACCCGAGACCGACTGACCGTTGACTTTCCATGGGTCACCCTCAACGATGGCCGTTGGGTACCACCCACCCGTGGCGGCGACCCCTGAAAGGGCCCGAGTTAAATCGCGGAGATCCTCGAAGTCCGCATAGGAGAATGCGTCGGGTTCGCCTGCCATTTGGCCGCGCAAAGAAAACAGGCTCACGACCCGTTCCGGCTCGGCGTAGCCGAGGCGAGCCAGGAGTACACCGTGCACGATGCTGTACATGGCGACCGTCGCGCCAATCCCTAATGCCAAAGTGATGACGGCGATCAGACTGAAAAGCGGCCGTCGGGCCAGTGCTCGCAACGCCAACCGCAATTCATACAACTGCCTTTCCACCACACCCCGGCGCCTCCCGCCGGTCGCCAGCGCTCTCGGTCTCTTGAGCCTCCTGAATCCGGGACGGGCCGAGCCAATAAGCTGTCGCCAGTACCACAGCCTCGCGGCGCGAAGACTCGTACCAGACTCGAGTATCCTCACGAACTCCTCGCGAACATCACCCAGCACGAAGTCACGCTCTCTCCGAGGGGTCACCAGAGTGAACAACACCTCGGCGAACCAGGGAACACGAGTCTCGCGGTCGCCTTCTTTCATCGTGCGGACTTCAGTTCGTGCAGCTCGAGACCGTCCGCCATCCGCGCCATCATCCAGCGAACTCGGCTGAGCGCAGCCTCGCCCGCTTCCGTTAGATGAAAGAGCTTCCTGCTCCGCCCGCCACGGATTGGCTCAGGGCCGCCGACGCGCGATTTGATGTAGTCCTTGGCTTCGAGACGTTCGAGCGCCGCGTACACTTGTCCGATGGCCACCTGCCGGTAAGTGCGGTCCTGGATCGTCTGGCGAATCGTCATTCCGTACGCGTTGTCCTCGAGGCGGATGAGCGCGAGCAATACGGTCTGCTCGAACTCACCCAAATTCTCACCCTTGCCCAAAGCGTACCTCCGGCTATTAGTTCTGCAAATGTTAGTGTCAGCAGGAAAGGTATTAGTTCTTCATAAGTGAGTCAAGCGTCATCACTGAGTAGCAACTCAGACTCTTGCGCAGCCAGTCCTTCAATGAATGGAGCTAGTCACACGTTTCACCTCGACCGTTGACCACCGGGCCGAGAATCACCTGAAGGTGCGCTGGTCGGTGCATCTACCAACTGGGGTCAACTCCAAGGCCAAATGCCACCAGTGATTTCCGCCATGGTCCACGGATCATCAAGGTCTCCTACAAATGCCGATCGAGGCGCAGATTCTACCAGCGCTGCGACCGTGACGGCTTTGGTGCATGGCTCCGGATTGTAGCGCGTCATTTTGGCGATGCCCTGATCCGGGGTAGCCACCGATTAAGTGTCCGAATGCCAGTCGAACCCTGGGGGATTCGTTCTCAACTCGGAGCCATGGTACAAAGCCGCGTTACTGTCGCACCTGGATATCGTCGACAACAAACAGATGCGTGTGATCCTCCGCTGATTGGATCCAGAGGTGTGGGTACAACACCTGCCCGACAGGTCGATAGTCGTAGTAGAAGAAGTGCGCATCCGGGCCTCTACTGATCTCATCGTTCAACATTCTGAATGATGGCTGCGTCACTCTACGTAGTAGACTAGTACTTGCATCGAAGAAGTACTCCCATTCGACTCCATCCGAGAACGTCACTGTGACCTGCTGCAAATCCGTCATGTCATAGCGCACCAGTCCAGAATATGTCAATGTCACGCCTTTTTCGGAGCGATCAATAAATGGACCGTCGATGTCCGCCAGTTTGCTCATCGATCGGGCGACGACTGCGGACATTTCCCGTCGCTCGTCCGTGTCAACACGCCACGACCTCTCTCCCTCAGTTAAGGTGTAGGATGTCGCTCCAGGACGCCCAATCCGCATCCTGTCGGGTCGAGTCCAGGTTTTTTCCATGGAGTATTTATCGCGTCCAAACATATGGACTGAGTAAGTGATCCGCTTACGAACCACTGCCTTCACAGCATCGATTCCGCCTATGGTCTCGATATACGCATCAACGATTTCTGCTCCTGAAGTGTCCGTTTGTTCGAACGGGTGACCCCTTGAATGTTCGGTCCAACTGACGGTCCGTGACGGACTCCACAGGTTCGCTATAACCATGGCTGTACATGTGAGACGCATCATCTTCATGTCGCCTGTTCCTTCCTTGGATGCACCGACGCTCGTTCTTATCAGTGCCTTCACCAGCGTTTGTCAGGTTCATTTGCGAATTCTGGGCCCGGTGGGATGCGTGCTTCGGTTAGTTCTTCCGCCGCGGGTTGCAGGAAGTATGTCTGCCCCAGAATCCCAACCGGGCTGCCTCGTTACTCGGCCGCCCGCAAGCTCTCCATAGGATGGGCGCCGGCCGCGCGGATTCCAGGCGCCATTGAGGCAAGCAAGACGGCGATCACGAGCAACCCGATTCCCGCACCGTAGGATATGGGATCCAGGGGGTCCATCCCCATGAAGACCGATCTCATGAGTTCACCTGCCGCTACAGCGCCGAAAAGTCCGGGGACGATTCCGATCAGGGAAAGTGTGACTCCTTCATTCAGGACCATTCGAAGGACTCTGCGAGGGTCTGCGCCCAGCGCCATCCGCAGGCCCATTTCTCGTGTGCGTTGACTCACCGAGTACCCCACAACACCGTAGATCCCCAGCATGGCCAGACAGAGAGTGAAGAAACCCGTCACCCCAAGCGCCGTCGATGCAACTCTCTGGGGCAGTGTGGCGTTAGCACTGATGTTCTCCATGAGATCGGCCCGGATGATAGGGAGGTTCGGGTCTAGGTCTGCCACCTGTTGCCGCAAAAGAGGCAGAATCGAGCGGGCGTCCGATGACGTCTTCGCATGGAGGATCATTTCCTCATCGTAGTACTGCCCAAACGGGAACCACAGATGCGGCTCCACGTCAGACGCCAGATCGCGGTAGAGGACGTCGGCCACAACGCCCACGACCTCCCGGACTGTTCCGTTTCCGAAGGTTATGCTCTTTCCGATGCCCGCTTCGCCCGGCCAGAATCGATCCACGAAGCTCTGGTTAACGAGAACGACCTCCGGGTTTCCGGCCTTGTCCTCCTCACCGAAGTCCCGCCCGCGAAGCAACCTCATCCCCGCAACTTCGAGGTAACCCGGTGTGATGACGGCGGCCTCTGCCTGCACGCTCTCCCGCGGACCAAGCTCATATCCTTCGGGCTCCAACCCGCCGTGGATAGTCCTTCCTCCGGCAAGAGGGATCCTGGAAGCGAAGGCGACCCCTCCGACTCCCGGAATCGGCGCGGTTCTGGCAGTTAAGTCATGAACGAACTGCCGTCCTTCCTCCTCCGAGAGATCCCTATGGGAGAAATCCATCGTCAGTGTGGCAACTGCCGTGGGGTCGAATCCCAGCTCTCGCGTCTTTGCGTAGGAAAGACTCTGGATCAGAAGCAGGGTTACCAGAACAAGGAGGAGCGATCCGCCAACCTGGGCGCCAACCATCAGGTTTCTGAATCCAAGAAAACGAAAGTGCAACGTGGGAGCGATGCCCTTTAGCGCGGAGAGAAGATCCACGCGAATCGCGTGCAGTCCAGGAATGAGCCCGAAGATCAAACCCGTGGCGACGGCAAGGGAAAATGCGAAAACCACCACTCTCAAGTCCACTGAGAACTTGAGCCCCGGAACGGGAATTAGGAACCAGCCGCTGGCGAGCAGGGTCGCTAT
>JBDGYW010000260.1:0-8350 GCA_039588935.1 Gemmatimonadota bacterium
AAACTCGGCATTGACCTTGGCAAGGTGACAGATGTCTGGCGCCACGGTGCAATGACCCGATCGGCGATCCTCGATCTGACCCATGAAGCCCTCCTGGAGCACCCTGAGCTGGGTTCGTTGGCTCCATACGTGGCGGATGTAGAGCCTGATAGGAGGACAAGGCAGGACGCAATCGATCAGATCGCTCAGCGGGGTTACGACCGCGATCAGTTTGCGTAGGCCAAGTGCTATTGGCCTGACGTCTGTTGACCTAGAGAACGACTCCAAGCACGAGGTAGAGGACCACCGTCACTCCTGCGACGCACAGCGCGTACGGAAGCTGCGTCCGCACATGGTCTATGTGGTCGGTGCCGGCGGACATCGATGACATTATCGTGCTGTCCGAGATCGGCGAGCAGTGATCGCCAAATATCCCGCCACCCAGCACCGAAGCGATCACGAGGCTGGTGTGCAAACCGATGATGTCAATCATCGGGATAGCGATCGGCATCATTATCGCCCAAGTCCCCCAAGATGTGCCGGTCGAAAAAGAGGTGATTGCCGACACGACGAACAGGGCCGCGGGAATCACGGCTGCCGGAAGTCCCCCTTCAACCGCGCGCGCTACATAATCCCCAGTGCCGATCGCTCTGCAGGTGTCTCCGATCACGAACGCGAACAGGAGCAGTATCACGATCGGGATCATCCCACCGACACCTTTCATGAACATATCGGTGATTTCGGTGAAGGTGAGTATGCCCTGAGCCCGGTATGCGATGCCTGCGAGGACCAATCCGATCGCCAGCGCCCAAAACACCGAAGCCGTTCCATCCCCATTCATCGGGTTGCCGTTGCCAGTGATAAACAGACCGACAAGGACAGCCACCACTAGGGTGAGAATAGGGATGAGCATGTTGATGGTACGTTTGGGCACTCCGGTTTTACTGTCGAGCATCAGAACGTCGGTCGAGACCAGCGGTTCGGCACCGTCACGCAGGAGCTTTCCCTCTTCCCGCACTCGCCGTTCGGCCTCTCTCATAGGTCCGATATTCTTGTCGAACAGTGCTATGAGCAGCGCCAGGATTATTGCCAGCAGTGCATATGCGTTCAGCGGGATCGACGCGAGCATGGCACGTAGCGGCAAGTCAATCCCTTGAGCCGCCAAGAGCCCAATGATGTACGCACCCCAGGAGTTGAGCGGGATCACGGTTGCCTTTGCTGCCGCGGTCGAATCGAGAATGTAGGCGAGCTTCTCGCGGGAGATGCGTAGTCTGTCGAAGATCGGGCGGGACACTGGCCCCGACACAAAGACACCCACGTTGCCCTCGACGAAGATCACAAAACCGATCGCCCATGCCAGTACGCTCGCCGAACGGCGGTCGTTGACCAGGCCACCGTCCGACACTTTTTTTATGAACCCCTCCATGCCGCCCGAATACTGTGTGAACGCAATGAGTGCCCCGATCATGGCCGTGAGGAGAATCGTGAGGGTTCGATCGCGGTCGCTGAAAACGCCGACTACTTCGTTGACGGAAACGATCAAGCCCGTGAGCGGATTCCAACCGCTCATGATCGTCCATCCGAGCCATATGCCAAGCAGAAGTGACACGTAGACCTGCTTGGTCTTGATCGCCATGCCAAGCGCGAGCAGTGGAGGGAGAACCGAGAGGATTCCGTATGACTCCATCGTCCCTCAGAGTACCAGGCCAAAGGCGAGGTATAACAAGATCGAGATACCCGCCAATACGAGGGTGTACGGAAGTTGTGTTCGCACATGATCGATGTGGTCGGTTCCGGCCGCCATCGTGGCAATGATGGTTGAATCTGAGATCGGGGAACTGTGGTCTCCGAACAGACCTCCGCCGAGGACTGCGGCCACCGCGAGACCGGGGTCGAGGTCGATCAGGGCTGTCATCGGAATGACGATCGGCATCATGATCGCCCAGGTTCCGAAGGATGTTCCTGTCGCGAACGCGGTGATCCCGGAAACTACAAAGAGGGCTGCCGGCACGAGCCACGTCGGGAGCCCGGCCTCGGTTGCTGAGGCTACGTATGGGCCGGTTCCGAGTGCCTGGCAGGCGTCACCGATGCCGAACGCAAGAACGAGCAACACGCCTACCGAGATCATCCCGCCCACGCCCTTCATGAACATATCGGTGATCTCATTCAGCGTCATGATCCCCCTTCCTCGATATAGGCAAGCGCCGAGGAAGAGGCCTATGAGCACAGCCCAGAAGGCAGACATCGAGCCGTTGCCGTTCATAACGTTTCCGTCACCGGTCACATAGAGGAGAATGGGTAAGGCGACAACCATTGTGCCGACAGGAAGCAACAGGTATACGGGGTTCGGTCGCACACCCTCTTTGGTTGGGATAGATAGTGCCTCACCCGCGACGAGAGGCTCTGCTCCGTCTCTCAGCACCTTTCCCTCTTCGCGGATGCGACGCTCGGCGGTTGCCATCGGTCCAAAGTCACGCGTGGAGATACCGACGATCAATGCACCTACGACTGCCAGAACCGCATAAAAATTGAGCGGCAACGAGGAAATCAGGAGACCGACTGGCGAATCGACGTCCTGAGTGATGAGCAACCCGATGACGTATGCACCAAACGTATTGAGCGGAATCAACATGGTCTTCGGCGAACACATCGAGTCCAGCAAGAAACTCAACTTCTCTCTCGATATCTTGAACCGATCGAACAGTGGTCGGGTGACGGCTCCTGATACGAGAATTCCGATCGTCGACTCGACCATTACCACGAGAGAGATGATCCAGGCCAAGAATACGGCGGATTTCCGACTCTTCACGAAGCCCCGGTCGGTTACCCATTCCACGAAACCACTCATGCCGCCCGCGTACTGAGTCAACGTGAGTAACGCACCGATCATTACCGTGAGCATGATGATCATCGCGCGGTCTGGCTCGGCGAAGATCCCGACGAGGCTGTCAACCGAATGTACGAGGCCGATCACAGGGTTCCACCCGTTCAAGATCGTCCACGCCAGCCAGATGCCGGCAAGAAGCGAGGGATAGACCTGTTTGCTCCAGATTGCCAGACCGATCGCGAGTATTGGTGGGAGGATTGACAAAAAACCCGGTGTGACGACTTCGGTCATTGAGCCTCAGTCGCTATTGCAGAATGAGCGCGGTGGGCGGTCATCCGATTGCCTCGAGTATCTCCGAGGTTGCGCGACGGAGTGCGTCCGATAGACGGTTTCGCTCTCGCAGCAACTCGGTGTACAGCAGATGCGACAACTCAGCATTCGGCGGCGTATCTGAGAACAGCTGAAGAGCATGCATTGCTGGAATCGCACTGTTCAACGCCTCCAACTCGTAACAATCCTGAGCGTAGCGCCCGCCGGCAGTCTCGAACGCCGGGAGCAGTATGCGGCTGAGGCGCATCTGAGCCCGATTCAGTCGGTCGACTTGTTCAGCGCCCGGCGCTGATCCGGCCACTTTGTTAAGAGCCTTCACTGCGTCCACAAATGGCTCTACCGGTAGCTCGAGGTCGAACCGTCCGTTGGCCACCTGTTGCATCGCGGTCAACGATTCATGTATCCGAGTCGCGGTTGCCGTGAAGTCCATCGGAAGGATACTGGGCGTGCACATCTCCCACACATATGAAGCAAAGATGTTGGTAGTATCGCGATAGCGGTTTCGGTCGACCTTGTCGAGAGTGTCAGCAAGACTGTGCCACCACCAGCTTCCACGGGCGCCACCCCACTCGGCAACCTGTTCCTTCGAAAAATGGAAGCGCCCCTCGAGCGCCGGCAGTCCCAGGCCAAAGAAGGGATGCTCGTTGCCGCGAGTCAGATGCCGATGACCGGTCTCCACACCGAGCACCTCCCGTTCGATACGCTGATGGAAGGCCTTCAGCTCGGGTGTTGAATCGCCGAGATAGAACGAACTCTTGGTGTTGCCGACGGTGTCGACATTGAAGTATGCCACGGCGTGGGTGTCCAGCTCGTCCCAATATCGATCGGCGAACCAAGTTGATCCCTCGTAATCACCAATCTCGTGACCATTCCAGAAACCGAACACGATGTCACGCCGGAGCGAGTCGCGATGGCGAGCGAATACCCGAGCAAGTTCGAGCTTCATCGTGTTGCCGGCCGCGTTGTCGGTCATGCCCGGCTTCCACGCATCGTAGTGCCCGCCGATCAAAAGGAAGTCGCCGCTTGGGTTGTTGGGGGCTCGGAGACGTGCCCACGGTTGTGTAAGTGGTCCCCAATCCCTCGTGGCCTGCGCGACAATTCGTGCACGCACGGTTCCGTTCTTGAGCATCTCGATGATTTCGTCGCCCGCTGCCCGGCTAACGCCCAGCGCGGCGATCTGCGGTACGTCCGGCATGGTATCGCGTGTGGGATTTCCCCAGACACACTTGATGCCGCCACAGGGGATGGTATCGAACTCCGGCAGTCCCCAATTGATGAAGACGATCACCGCGGCCCCATGCGCTGCGGCGATGTATGCCTTCCTCGGTCTCGAGGGTCCCGCAGAGATTTCGGTGAGCACGGCAGCACCACGAACGTCTTTCCCGGCGTAGTCGTCTTCAGCGCCGGGGCCGACGTAGACGAGGTCGAGCTCGAGCCCATCGTCCGGTGTGGAAACGATGTGACCACATGGCTCGCACGGGAACTCCCGTCGCTCAGGGCCGAGCAGCGTGAATTCGCCTCGTTGTGGCACGCTGCGGTAGGCCGTGAAGGTGTCGAGCCGGGCCTCGAGTCCGTAGCCGGCTAGTTGCTCGGCAAAATACTCCCCTGCGCGCTGCTGGTCGGGGGTGCCTGAGATTCTTGCTGGTGCATGCTCGTTGATCCATTCCAGGTGTTTCCAGGCCTCTTCGAGAGACGTTTCACTCAGGATGCTTTCTAACATGAATGCGCCTCACGGGCTAGAACCCCGGACAGGCAGCCGATTGCTCCGGCGGCCTTGGTGATTTCATCCACCTTGACGGTAACAGTTGTAACGCCAGCCTCGTTGAGTCCTCTCTCTGTGACTGGGCTTCCGGTCGGCATCAAGACTCTGCGCGGCCCAAGCGTTACGAAATTGTGAGCCATTCCTCTGCGAATCTCCTCTTCACTGGGAAAGAGCCTTACGTCGTATTCGTGCTCTCGCATGGCTTTCATGGTGGTCCATGGAATGCCGCCTGAGCGCACGTAAGCCAGGTCGTTGTCGACTATGCGGATGGATCCCATGAGGTGCATCGCCGAATGGGGGAGTTCTACAATCAGCGATCTGACACCAAGTTCCTCGAGCGAAGCCGAAACCTGAGCTGCGCCTTCGGAGTTGGTGCGGAGCCCTCGTCCGATCAGCACTGTGCTCGAGTCTAGCCACGCGGCGTCCGCGCCCTCGAACGTTCCAGTTCCGCCTACACTTCGAAGGATCGGGATCCCAAGGTCTGCCAGCCTGCGGGCAACCCAGCGTTCCTCGCCTGCCCGCACCGTCGACGCCGGACGTCCGAGGATCACTCCGGACGGAGTCATGAACATCAGGTCGGCGACGAACATCTGGTTAGGAGTGGGAAGACTCGGCGGGTCCACGTAGTGTACGTCAACGCCTTCGTCACGGTAGGCTGCGGCAAGACCGTCATGCTGGCCGGTCACGAGGTCGGGATCGGGCACCGACAGCATCTGTACTTCATTCGGGTCACGCGCTTCTGCAAGCTCCGGCCCGGGTCTGTGAAGGAGGACAGCCTTCAGGCGGGAACACTCGCTCACAACTGAGAACCCGCTCCACACGCTGCCGATTTCGTCGGCGAGATGCACGGTGCGCGGCGACCAGCCCGGGCCACCATATGCGGCGGCTGATGGATCGTTCATCTTGGTCTCACGGGATCAATATTCACGGGCGTGATCTATCGTGCGCGTACTCGATCTGTCAAGTCTGTGGAGGTTACACACCCGTTGCTCGTTGCGCGTTATACGACTGCCTGCTCGCCGGAGGTTGTCCGTCACTCACCACTTACTCATTCGTACGTAACAACGATCTTCACAACCTTCTCCGGCTCCCGTTCGAGCAACTCAAAGCCTCTTTCGATCTCTGTGAAAGAGACCCGATGGGTGACCAGGTCAGTTATGCCGGATAGAGCACCGCGACGGATCATCTCGAAATACCATCGGGCCAGTTTCTGGACGTCCCCGCGGCCGTCGGCCGATATCATCTCCAACTCGCCGAGATGAAACTCAATTCCCAACACGGGATGCTTTGACTGTTGTCCCTTGAGCTGCGAAACGACGCAGAGACGGCCGTTCCGCCTCAGCGCGGCCATCGCGTCGTTGAGCGCCTCATACGAGGATGACGTCTCGATGGCGACGTCAAATCCGTCAGAGCCGTATTGTTCTCTCAACAAACCAGGCACATCGAGGTCGGAGGGGTCGAGCGCCGCATCGGCTCCTAGGTTGACGGCAAGGGTGCGTCGTGTCTCAAATGGGTCTGTGGCGATGATTCTGCGTGCGCCGGCGAGGCGCCCGATGTTCACCGTGGCCAGGCCGATGAATCCCAAACCTGTCACGAACAGGTCGTCACCCACCAACAACCTGGATCGGCGGACACCGTGTAAGGCGACGGTGCCCAGGGAGTACGCCACCGCTTCTTCGTCACTGATGCCATTCGGCACGGCAATGAGCTCGTCTTCTGGCTGGACGACTTCCTCCGCGTGGCCGTAATGGCCCACCACACGTTGTCCCACGATCAGCGAAGCGACTTCTTCGCCGATGGTGACGACCTCCGCCACCTTCTCGTAGCCAAGCATCCGTGGGAACCGAGCTGGACTCACACGGCCTGGGCGGAATCCTGCATCGAGCTGGGGATCGGTACCAAAGTACCACGCTGCCTCTGTGCCGGCGCTAATCGCGCCCATTCGAGTGCGCAAATGAACGTCGTGCGGACGAAGCTCCGGCAGTGACTGTTCTTCGTAGCGAATGTCTCGAGGACCATACAACATCAGGACTCTGCTCATCTTGGTTTCCTCAGGTCGCCTTTTTTTACTGCAACGTGGATTGCTGTTACTCCACCAAGGAACGTCTCGACGTTATCGGGTTCGAGCCCGGCCGCAGAGAGCATGGAGGATACCTCCTCAGCGTTGAAGAAACGTCGTGCTGACTCGGCCAGGTACCGATATGCTCCCCCTTTCCCCGAGATCATTCTCCCGACCGATGCAACTATGGTTCTGAGGTAGGAGTGGAACCCGATGCGCAACAGTCGATTCGTCGGCTGACTCGTCTCCACGATGACAAAAGCGCCACCAGGTCGCAGTACCCGCCGCACCTCTGCCAGCGCCTGATCTTTGATGGGGTTTCTCCAGGTGAGGTTGCGGAAACCAAAGGCAACTCCCACGACGTCGAAGTGCTCATCGGGGAAGTTCATCGCCGTGGCGTCTCCCTCCACGAAATGTACGGTTCCTGCAACACCTGCGCGATCGGCTTTCACCCTTGCGATTTCAAGCATTGCTGATGAGTAGTCAAGTCCCATGATCTCAACAGATTCGGCCGCGTTGTAGCGGAGATGGAGGGCCAGGTCGCCTGTGCCGCAGCAGAGGTCCAACACGCGCGATGGATTCCGTCTGAGGCACAAGTCCGCGGCACGTTTCCGCCAGCGCTCATCCAACCGCAGTGTAAGTATGCGGTTGAGCAAGTCGTACTGATCGGGAACCGTATCAAACATCCGTTTGAGTGGTCGTCTCGACCTGCTGTCACCGTGCTGCTGTGACACGCCATTGCTCCTGCCGTCCATCATCTTTGTTTGCGCTCCAAATGGTCTTCGATTTGAACCGATCAGGTTCAAGATCTCTAGCCTGCTCGGTGGAGACGACGAAGAACCGTCCGAGGGCCTGTACGGCCGGGTGGGAATCTAAGGGGGGGTCGCGGCCGCTGGAACGCCGGGTATCTTTCAAAATACCATGTGTGATCCTACAAACACCTCTGTCTCCGAACGGGCGCGCAGGGCTGTCGGCAGATCGAGCGGCATGACGGTACCGCGAAGGCGGGCCTCGGACCTGTCGTCCTACGACTGCTCTGAAGTCGGCGAACAGTCCGGGCTCGATATCGTGAAGGACTGCCTCGAACTCACGCTCTCGCTGGAGTTCTTCCAACGCTACAAGGCCAGGACTTTCGAGCTGCTCGAGATCGGCCCGGGTTCCCACGTGCTCGAGGTAGGCTGCGGGACGGGTGTCGATGCAAGGCAGCTTGCCTATATGGTGGGTGAGAATGGATCTGTCGTTGCCATCGACAAGAGTGAGGCGATGATAGCCGAGGTCCGCAGACAGCCGGGCCTTCCTAAGGTGCTCACTCCCAAAGTCGCCGATGTGTGCCGACTGCCGTTTGAAGACGGCATGTTTCACGCTGTCAGGGTGGACCGAACTCTGCAGCATG
>JBDGYW010000261.1:0-12162 GCA_039588935.1 Gemmatimonadota bacterium
CAATCTTGAAATTGCGAGTTTCCAAATGTCGATTGTGAGCCGCATGACGGTCATATGATGGATGCAGCCCTGGAAAAGAGGCTTCCAAATGGCAGTTGGAGGCATCACATCGACGATTTTGATCCTGCAATTCTGGAAATGCGTTCTTCCTTTTGTGGATGTGCAGGACCCAATCGTTGATTGCGAATTCGCAATCGAGGCCGTGAGGCCTGAAATCGATGCCTGCAAACTCACAATCGATGCCGTTTTGACATATCTCCAGCCTACAAGCTTGCCGTCCGATCTCGTAAAACGTTGTTTTATAATCACTTACGGCCGAGTCCGTTGAGAGCTGAGCGAGCTTCACAAACGTTCGCTCCGGGAGGCGCCGGCTTCCGCAGCTCGGCTATGTAGCGGGTGGACAGCTCTCGGTATTCGGTCGAGGAGTTGTCGTAACCGGTCTGAAGGGCGAGCGTGTTCAACGCGTGCAGCGTCGCGATGGAGTCTTGAAGGGCGACTACCTGAACTCGGAGCGAGTCGACGGCCAACAGTTTGTCTTTCTGCTCGCGCCACGACTCGGCGTTCTCATGATCGATGATGAACGTCTCGGTGAACCAGGCAGGGATCAGGAAATACTCGATGCCCAGTGTGTCCCCCGGCTCGAACGGGATCGAAGTAATGCCCCAGTTGGATCGGGCCATCTCGGGGAAGGTGGCTTCGAGCCTTGCCATCAGGGTCGAGGTCTTTCGGAGATTGCGGACTGAGAGGGCGGTCTCACGCCGCTCTTTCTCGAGATGGCCCACGTAGTCGCGGAGAACCGCTGCCTCCGCCTCCGTGCTCTCGCGTGTCGCGGTGAGGTTCTGCTGCAATACTTCGTTTGCGGCGAGGAACGACAAAATCGAGTCTCGCTCTCGTTCTGAATCCGCGCCAGTGCGAACCGGCCGCGATGGTCGGCGACGGCGCCCGTGAACGCCCCTTTCACATGCCCGAACAACTCCGACTCGAGCAGAGTGGGTGCGAATGCCGTGCAGTTGACTGGAATGAACGGCTCTGAGGCATCGGGTGAGTTGAAGTGGATCGCGCGCGCAATCAGTTCCTTGCCGGTGCCGGTCTCACCGTGGATCAGCACATTGGCTCGGCTGGCGGCGAGCTGTCCCACCAGCTTGTAGATGTCGATCAAACGTGGGTTGTGGCCAACCAGCTCGTCGAGGCGATAACCTGAAGCCTCCTCTTCCACCGCCCTGCGAGCGCGCTCGCGCGTACGGCGGTCCTCGAACACGCGGGTGAGTACACGTCTCAGATCGTGCAGGTCGAGCGGCTTCACCAGGAAATCGCATGCGCCCTCGCGCATCGCGGAAACGACGGTCGACATGTCGTCAAACGCGGTCATGAGTAAAACGTCGACCGTAGGTGCGCGTTCACGAAGCAGCTTCAGGAGAGAAAGCCCGTCGAGCCCAGGCATGCGCACGTCGCTCAGTACCACGTCTGGCAGGCTCTCGTCAATCATTGCCAGCGCACGCTCGGCGTCTTCGGCAACGGACACCGCGGTACTACCGTCCACCAACGCCTCCGACAGCGAGTCGCGTATGGTGGCGTCGTCGTCGACAATCAGGATGCGTTTCATGACTCACGTGGTGTTCGACATAGTGGCAGTCTCACGGTCGCTAAGAATCACCACGACGAAAGGCCCGTAACAGACACGGCCCGCCGGCTAAAGATGCGGCGAGCCATGTCTGAGAAATGCAAGGCGTGTATGATCTGCGCCGAGAAATGCCCGGTCGATGGTATCGGAGGCGGCAAGAACATGATTCATGTGATCGATCAGGACAGCCGCATAAGGTGTGGCACCTGCCTGCAGGTCTGCCCGCAGAAGTTCGAGGCGGTAGCTGAGATAACAGGCAGGGATGTGCCGGATCCGATTCCTGAAGAGAAGAGGACAATCGTAAGGAGGAAGGCGGGGAAAGGGGCGGAGTAGGCGCTGGGACCGCGGGCATCATGGCCCCACACCCCTCCCTCCCGTGGCCAGGTCGGGTAGGCATTGGTATCCACAACGAAGGTCGGATGCTTCCCTAGACCCGGCTACATGATGGAAACCAGATATCCCGGCGTATATCTTCCAGTTTCGAAGTTCCTTCTGACCTCCGACCAACCGTCGAGCCCCATGAAACCCATTTACGCAATACTTGCGGCCATCACAGCCATCGCCATTCTGGCGGTCGCGACCTGGAGCCTCCACTCCGGCGGGGGCGATCAGCCTGCCCCGATCCCCGCGGATGCGGGCCGCGCCGACTCGGCCCGAGGATTTGTATTCGAGGATGTCAACGGCAACGGCATTCGGGACGGGGGTGAGCCTGGCATTCCCGACGTAGGAGTTTCGGACCAACGCTTAGTGACGAAGACGGACGCGGAGGGACGGTGGATCCTGCCAGGCTCCGCAAAGGCTGTCTACTTCGTGATCAAGCCTCGGGGATACAAAACGCCGATCTCGGAGGACAACATCCCCCGATTCTACTACCTCCATAACAACACCGAACCATTGAACCTGACGGGGCCAACGATACCCACAACCGGCCACCTCCCCGAGTCGATCGACTTCCCCCTGTTGCTGCAGGCGGAACCGGACCGGTTCGACGCCATCTTCATGGGTGACCCCCAGCCCAGTAACCATGAGGAGGTGACCTACCTCGCCCACGATGTCCTGGAAGAGTTGGTGGGCACGACGGCCGCATTCGCCGTGACCCTCGGCGACATTGCTTCCGACCGACTGGACCTCTACGATCACATCAATCAGGCCACGGGCGCGGTGGGAATCCCCTTCTTCAACACCCCCGGCAACCACGACGCCAACTATGACGGCCTGGACACATACGACCACTACGAGACATGGAGAACGGTCTTCGGGCCCAGGTACTACTCCTTCGACTACGGGCCCGTCCACTTCGTGATCTTGAGCAACGTACTCTTTCCCGAGAAAGGGGATGATTACATCACCGGTCTCGGTCAAGATCAACTCGAGTGGCTCGAGGCCGATCTGTCCCACGTCCCGGAAGACCGCCTCGTGGTGTTGTCCATGCATGTTCCCCCCCGTGGTGCGGATAGAGTTCCAGACCTTGGCCGGCTCAACGAACTCCTCCTAGACCGGCCTCACACCCTCTCATTCAGCGCCCACAGCCACAACATCAGCCAGGGATATCTGGATGAGTCCATCGGTTGGTCCGCTATAAACCCCCACTTCCATATCAATGCAGGAGCGACCTGCGGCAGATGGTGGGAAGGGGCCAGGGACGAAACGGATATTCCGCACGCCACCAGCTCCGACGGCTCTCCGAACGGGTATTTCATCGTGAGCTTCAACGGGAACGACTACTCAGCCCGGTTCAAGGCAGCCCGCAGACCGGCGGACTACCAGATGCAGATCCACACCCCGGACCAGGTGGAGCAGCTGCACCTCACCGACACCCCTGTCTTGGTGAACGTGTTCGGCGGCAGCCAGGGCTCCACCGTAGAGATGACGGTGGACGAAGGCGGGGAGTGGACTCCCTTGAACTTCGTTCCACAGGTGGATCCCCTCTATGCGCGAGTCACCGAGAGGGAAAGCGGACAGAGGGCCTCAACCTCTTTCCACATCTGGGAGGGGCGCCTTCCTGGAGGGCTGTCGCCGGGGGGGCATGTAATCCACATCCGCACCACGGACATCTTTGGACAGGAGTTCACCGGATCCCGGATCTTTCGGATCCTGGAGGACATTCCGTGATGCGCCGGTTAGTCGCTTGTCCCGTGGACAGCCTATCATAGGGAGGTTTTGAGCGGCTAGGCGCGGGTGCGCGGGAGCACGTGGACTGCCCGCGTGGCAGCAGCGACTTGAGCCGCTTTCCACTGGGAGCAATCGTGGCGACCCCGAAGCTCATTGAACAAACACCAGCCGCGGACACCAAACTCCAATGATGCCTATTCAATCACTCGACAATGTGCTTCCGACGAATTGATTGGACTTCTTGGTCGAGCTGTTGAAGAAAACGAGATCGGTCTCGCTTCGTGAGCGGCGGAGGCCCTCCTATTATCTCTCCCGCACCACGAAGCTCTGCCAACAGGTCCCGAGTCGCAAGCGCCTCACCGATGTTGACTTCCGTGAACGGTTTCCCGGTCGAACCAAGTACATTCGCGCCTCTCTTAAGGCAACGGTTCGCCAGCGGAATGTCAGCGGTGATCACAATGTCGTGAGGCTGCACGTTTTCGACAATCCAATCGTCGGCTGCATCAGATCCATCCCCCACGAGTTGCAGCGTTATCAACGGCTCAATCGGCACTCGCATCCACGAATTTGCCACCACGGTGACTTCAAGGTCATATCGACCAGCGACGCGGTACACCTCCTGCTTGACCGGACAAGCATCGGCATCGATGAAGACGTGCAGCAAACAAAGATCCTCTGCGGTGAGTTCTTGGGTTGTCCTGAGTTACCTTGATGATTGCCTAGTGTTCGACAATAGGCAAATGGTCTGCACCCTCGAGCAGCGGTTAACCAACGAAACAAGAGACGGCAAGCAAAATGATCCTCCAGCAATTCCCGCCGATGGGCGTTTATGAAACGCTGTTCAAGTTCGTCGACGCCACCTCCAAGTACATGGGTGACCCAGGCACCCACCCATGGGCGCAAGGATATCCGCTCACGAAACAGTTGCCGGGCGGACCACCGCTCCCGTCGAGCGTTGAACTGGTTTACACCGACCTGAAATATCCCAAGGCCACCGGCGAGATAGGTTTGCGTGAAGCCCTCGCGAATTACTACAACCGCTTCTACGACGCCGGCATTACGCCCGATCACGTGGCGGTATTTGCCGGCGGGCGCGCGGGAATCCTCGCCACGCTGGTCATTCTGAAGCCGGAAACTTCAATCGTCATCGAGGAAACCGAGTACACGCCTTACTACGACATGCTCAGGCTGGTGGGCCACGATGTTCTTCTCATTCCCTGCAATGCTGAAAACCGGTTTCGGCCGAGTGCAGCTGAGTACGCCGATACCATAGCACGAGCTCCCGGAGACGTGATGCTGGTCAAATCCAACCCGTGCAACCCGACGGGTGTGATGTCGGTCGGCAAAGACCTGCGCGAACGGGTGCAGATGTTCAGCGGGGAGGGACGCGCAGCGCTGTTTGACGAGGCTTACGAGTTCTATTGTGACCCCGAACCCGAGAGCGCCTTGCGCCACATAGACAATATCGACGCCACCAACCTTTTCGTCGTAGGCGCCGCTACCAAGGGCCTGCAGGTACCCGGTATGCGGGTGGGATGGGTGATTGCAGCCAAGAACCATATCGAGATCTTCAGGAACTATTCCTCGTTCGGTATGGGCGGGGTGTCGCGTCCTTCGCAGCTCTACGTTACCGCTCTGCTGGAACAGCAGCGCGTCGCGCAGGCCCGTGATGCGGTGAACAGATATTTCACCTCACAGCGGAAGCGTTACGCGGACGGACTAAGTAACTTGGGCTTTGAACTGTTCACCGGTAACGGTGGCTTCTACCAATGGGGCAGGTTGCCGGGCGAACTGACCGCTGACGAGCTTAACAAACGGCTGTTCGAGCATGACGCAGGGATCCTGCCTGGCCGGTTTTGCGACATGAAGCGAAAAGATGGTCAGCCCAGTTCGCTGGACCGTTACATGCGCTTTTCGTTCGGGCCGCTGGAGGCGGATTCCTTCGAGAACGATATGCGCATAATGAAGGCCAGTCTTGCGTAACAACCAGGAACCACCGACCCTTGCCCTCTTGATGTGCTGGGGAAGTGACCTTCTCGTTAAGAACCAAGAAGGAAGGTACGTGATGAAACACACCGCGAAGATTGGAATTTTCCTCGTATTGACCCTGACCACCACGTTGGCAGCTCAAACGCAGTCACCACCCGAGTTCGCCGATTTCGGACAGTGGGAAACACTGTCACAAAGAGGAGTCCATGGAGGGTTTTCCCCCGACGGCGAATGGATCGTTTACGGGATCAATCGCTCCAACCGTGAGAACGAATTGCGCATCATCAGGATCTCGACTGGTGAAACCCATGTGGCAGTTTTCGGAAGCCAGCCGGTGTACTCCTCCGACTCGAGGTGGATCGCTTACAGCATCGGCTATTCCGAAACCGAGCGCGAAGCGCTGCGAGATGAGAACAAGCCGGTTCACAACAAGCTCGGCCTGTGGAATCTGGTCACGGGCGACTCGTCGTATGTCGATGGAATCGAGTCGTTCTCCTTCAGTCCCGACGGCACCTACTTGGTACTGAGACGATACGCACCGGAGCAGGAGAGAGGGTCTTCGGAAGGTGACGGCGGTGAAGAGGATGCGGCTCCAGGCACAACGATAATCGTCCGCCACCTGGAGACCGGCCGTGACATGTCTTTCGGAAACGTGGCCCAGTTTGCCTGGCAAGACGTCGAGGACAGTCATCTGCTGGCAATGATCATTAGCGCCGAGGACAAGATAGGGAATGGGGTACACCTGTTTGACCCGGAGACGCACGAGCTGCGCGTCCTGGAATCATCGGATTCAGACTACAAGAACCTGGAGTGGCGGCACGAAACGGCCGATCTAGCAGTCCTCCGCAGCAAGACCGACGAAGGTAAAGACGGGCCCACGCAGGTGATTTTACTCTGGACCGAATTGGACGGACGCAGTCAGCTGTTTTCCTATGACCCGACCGTCGACCCCACCTTTCCTGACGGAATGAGGACCGTCCCGTATCGAGAAGTCTCGTGGGCGGCAGATGGTAAGGTGCTCTTTTTCGGTATCGCAGAGTGGGAGGAAAAAGTCGTTGCGGAGGACGACGAGGAGGCTGATGAGGAAGAGACCCCTTCCACCGACGAAGAAGACCAAGCGCAGACTCCGTCTCCCGAAGAACCCAAAGATCCCTCCACCGTTGAGATCTGGCATTGGACCGACACCTTCGTCATGCCCTGGCAGAAGGTACATGCCTCGCAAGATCGGCAAAGGAACATGCTCTCGGCATGGCACATCGAGAGCGGCGAGTTCGTGCAGCTGGGACAAGACCTCATCGAGGAGCGGGTGACTCCCATCGAGTACACCGAGCTGACTTTTGTGGCGGAATGGTCCAAGTACGCGATGGAGCGTTCTATCGGTCGGCCGGGTGCCGATCTCTATCTGCAGGACGTCCGCACCGGAGAACGCTCTCTGCTCGTGGAGAACATCAACGACCGCTACCTCGAGGAAAGCCCCGGAGGGGAGTATCTGCTCTATATGGACGACGGTCACTTCTGGACTGTCGACCTCGATACTCGAGAGATCACCAACATCACAGAGAGCGCCCCCGTCTCGTTTATCAACCTCGAATCAGACCAGACATCCAAGGTGTATCCCGACGAACTGCAAAAGCCGCCATTCGGCGTCGCCGGGTGGACGACAAACGATGCAGACGTTCTTCTCTACGACAAGTATGACATGTGGGCCGTCGCAACTGACGGCTCCGGCGCGAAGCGTCTCACCGACGGCACGTCCGAGGAGGTGAGGCACAGATTGGTCCGTCCCGAAATGGCGGTCCAGTCCAGGTGGGCGCCTCCTTCATTTTCTTCCCGCGAGGAGGAATGGGTAGAGCTCGATGCGCCCATTTACCTCAGCCTTTACGGGGAGTGGACCAAGAAGTCCGGGTACGGGGTGCTCGAGCCCGGAGAAGGCGTGGACCGTTTGGTGTGGCTGGATCAAAACGTTGGCTCTCTCGCCAAGGCGGAGGAAGCCGAGGTGTTCGGCTACATCGCCCAGGACTTCGACGACTCGCCGGATATCTTCGTGGCGGGCCCGGACCTCGACGATGCCCGACAGGTGACGGAGACCAACCCATTCCAGGCAGAGTACGCATGGGGACACAGTGAGTTGATCGAGTACACGACCGACCGGGGCCGCAGGATGCAGGGTGCTCTCTACTACCCCGCCGGTTATGAGCCCGGACAGCAGTATCCGATGATCGTGTACAACTACGAATTGCTCTCCCAGAACGTCCATCGCTACGTGGCTCCTTCCGAGCGCAGTTATTACAACACCGCCGTCTTCATGAGCCAGGGGTATTTCGTATTGCAGCCCGATATCGTCTTCAGGCCCAGGCAGCCCGGGTGGTCCGTGGTTGAGTGTATTACGGCGGCTGTTGAGCGGGTCATCGAGATGGGCGTGGTCGATCCCGAAATGGTGGGCATCGTGGGCCATTCAATGGGCGGGTTCAACACGTCGTTCGTGGCAACGCATACCCACGGGGTCTTTGCAGCAGCGGTGGCCGGTGCCCCAATCACCGACCTGGTTAGCTACTATGGTGACCACCACTGGGGTTCAGGGGTGGCAGAGACCGATCATATCGAGACCGGCCAGGATCGACAACTCAGCCGTGTACGGCGCCCATGATATGACCGTTCCGCTTCTCATCGAGGCAGGTGATGAAGACGGCATCATTGCCTGGTATCAGAGCATCATGCTCTACAACATCGCCCGTCGAGCCAAGAACAATGTCGTGATGCTCGGCTACCTTGGCGAAGATCACGGGTTGCGCAAGGAGGAGAACCAAAAGGATTACCAGCAGCGCATCCTGGAGTGGTTCGGGCACTACTTGAAAGGGGAGCCGGCAGAGCCGTGGATCACCGAGGGCAAGAGTTACCTCGAGCGTGAGGCTGAGTTGAAGCAGATCAGAGAGAATCGGTAACCGAGCATGGAAGAGATCGGAAAATGCCTCATCACCAGAAGACGTTTGTTGGAGACGGCAGGTTTATGTGCGGCAGGCTTGGGGCTCGCGGCTCTGCCAAGGGAGTTGTCGGGTGGTATCAGGAGGTCCTCCTCTTCCCAGGACAGGTATTTCCCACCGTCGGAGGAAAACGGGGGCTGGCGGGTTAGCAATCCAGCCGCTCTGGGAGTCGATGCTGGCCTGTTCGCCGATGCACTGAGCTATCATGACAAATCAGTCGTTACCACAAGCCACGGCGGCGCGTTAGTCGTGGTTCACAGAGGACACATCATTGGTGAGAGCTATGTAACGGGAACCGAGGGCGGCCCTCAACCCTGGACTGCGCACACCTGCAACGCTGTGGCATCATCCACCAAGTCCGTCTTTGGTACCGCGGTGGGAGTGTTCCTCGATGAATTCAAGGACCGTGTCAACCTGGATTCCTATCTCGTAGGAGAGTCTCGAGAAGACTCACTCATTCCCCAGATATGGGATCAGCCCATCACCGACGAAAGGAAAAAGAAGATCCAGGTCAAGCACGTTCTTTCCATGACCTCAGGGCACGGAGGGGAAGAACCGTGGAGAGCCACGAACACCCGCCGCCACTATCCCGGTTACTCCGGTTCCTTCCAGATGTATGAATATTGCTTTGGCTGGTGGTTTTTCGAGGGGATTCCTTCGCATCACACTCTCTTGTTCGAACCGGGTCACGGGTTTCGATACAGCAACTTCGGCATGGAGCAGTTGGCCCTTGCGATTCGGAACTTGTCGGGCGAACAGCTGGGGCCCTATGTCTACGATCGCGTCCTGGGTCCCATTGGCCTGCCGGTGGGAATCCGGGATAACCGGTACAGGCACGTCCCGGAGCCGAACTTTTCGGATGAGCCGGGATGGGGGATCGGCGGTAGTGAGGGGTGCGACGCCTACGGCACGGATAGGAGTGAAAGCCCGTACGGATACAACTCATTAGCCGGAGCCTCTTTGCGATGTAACGCGAGGGACTTCGCCAGACTGGGATACCTCTGGTTGAACAAAGGACGCTGGGCAAACCGACAGCTTGTGCCGGAGGAATGGATGAGGCAGGCGACTCGTCGGTTCATACAAGCGAGCGGGGAATCTCCGAGGAACTACGGATATACGTTCTGGATCCAGGACGAATGGGAAAACGCGCCAAGAGATACGTTCTCGGCACGAGGGTTCAAGAGGAATGATTGCCACGTCATCCCAAGCCTCGAGCTCGTTGTAGCGCGATTAGGGAATAGCAACCCTCCCGGCGGACAGGGGAGCGCGTTCACCAAGACCTACATGGAGAAGATCGTGGCGGCGCTGCCTGTGAAAGCTTGAATCTGTCCTTTCACAGTTCCGCCTTCTATTCCTGAAGAAGAACGACCAATCGTCAGCAAGGGAAAGAAGGCGGGAAGAGTGCGCCAGTCACCCTTCAGAAATCCGCTCTCCACGCGTAACGTCGAGGTGGATTCCGCCCTCAGAGAGGTTCGCGATGCCCCCGGGAAACATCGCAAACCTCCGCCGGGCCGCTGGACAGCTACGACGCCACAAGACATACTTGCGAAGGGTCGATTGAAGTTCCTCTGCGAAGCTCGACTCTCTTCAATAAAGAGAGGGGCGACTGCCATGAGAAGAGTTCTCTACATCAGCGGCTCCATCGGTCTGGGGCATGTGAGCAAGGACCTTGCAATCGCTCGGGAACTGAGGCGGCGACAGCCAGAGATCGAGATCCTCTGGCTTGCAGGGCATCCCGCATCGAATGCACTCCGGCAAGCCGGGGAGACAGTGATTCCAGAATCCGAGAACTGGATCGGTGCGAGCCAGATCGCCGAGAAGTGTACGCGCAACGGGCAGCTGAATCTCGTCCGCTACGTGTATCGCTCGCTGCCATCCTGGGCCGCAAACGCCCGCCTCTTCAGGAAGATCCTCGACTCTCACGAAATCAACGTCGCTGTCGGCAACGAGGTGTATGAAGTCCAAGTCGGGCTCACACTGCGCCTACTGCGTGTTCGGGTTCCGTTTGTAATGATCTTCGACTTTGTCGGTACCGATGCCACCACCGCAAACCCACTGGACCAATTGGGATCGTGGGCGTTGAATGCGATCTGGGCGGGCGATGGGCGAGTGTTCCAGGGCAACCCCCACTCGGCGATATTCATCGGTGAACTGGAGGATGTTCCCGACGAGCGTATGGGGTGGGCTCTCCCGAACAGACGAACCCACGCGACCAAGCATTACCGCGAAATCGGTCATGTCATCAACTTCATGCCAGGAGATTGTGCTGACCGCACCGTACTGCGACGAAAGCTGGGGTTTGGCGATGGTCCGCTGGTTGTCTGCGCGGTTGGCGGCACGTCAATAGGACGGGATCTGCTGCAGCTCTGCGGGGAGGCGTTTGTGCCGCTGCGTAAGAGTATGCGCGACGTGCACATGGTTCTTGTCTGTGGGCCCCGTATCCCCGTAGAATCGATCATGGTGCCGGCGGGTGTTGACGTGCGAGGCTATGTGCCGCGCCTTTATGAGATGTACGCCTGCTCAGACGTCGCGGTAGTCCAGTGTGGCGCATCCTCGACCACCGAACTCGCGGCCCTGAGAAGGCCCTTCATCTATTTCCCGATCGACGGGCACTTCGAGCAAGAGGCGGTTGCCTCTCGACTGGCTCGTTACGGTGCCGGCGTGCGCATGTCGGTGAAGGCTGCAACACCCGACATGTTGGCCGAGGCGATCGTCCGGGAGTACGGGCGCACGGTTGGGTATGCACCCATGCCTGTGGATGGTGCCGCCAAGGCGGCGGCACATATTCTGGAAGCGTCTTGTTGAGATGCCTGTGCGCGGGATTCCTGCGCAAATTACAGGGGCGAGATAGTGGGAGCCGGCTGTCGGGTGTCTCGGAACTCACCCCTTCTTTTCTGGGTCGTGTGATGCTCCGCCCGCCCAAGGCACCTGCAGTATCTGCCTATCCAACAGAATGCGCTCCTTCCGGGCACGCGACCGGCACGACGATCGCTTCAACCACACTTTTCGACAATGAAAGTGGGAACCCCATCATCGCTTTCATCACCGAGCCCATGCAAATCGACCACATCCTCGACCACCTGCGACGCACAAAAGCAACATGCTGATGTCCACGCGCTCCGCCAAGACGATGGAAGTCCGTCGCCACGACCGCCTCATCCTAGGACCCGCCTACCTCACCTCACTCAACGCGGATTCGTGAGGCAAAACACTGTGTCCGACGATATCCGTCGATAGCCTGGACAACTCCAATTGCGAGGGCATACTTTCAACGGGTGGGTTCAAATTCGAATTACCAGAGGGTGGCACCATTCATACCGATACGAACGGGTGGTACATTGTAGTATTGCCGTACCGATTACGGAGGTTTTAGTGCCAAAGTCATCAACCAAAGAAACGGTTGAAGAGGAGCGAACTCCTGCAGAGGCGTTTGCACCGGAGCCAACTGTTGAAGACGAA
>JBDGYW010000262.1:0-10945 GCA_039588935.1 Gemmatimonadota bacterium
CATTCTGTCCAACGAGGAATCGTCCGATACCACTGACGCGCAGGGGGTGGCCGAATTGCAGTTGGTGCGGAAGGGCTCCATCGTCAAGGGAAGCGGCATCTATAAGATTTGGGTCGAGATCGACGGCAAGCCGGTGTCAAACGTGAAGACGACCATTCCGAACCAGAGCACGATCCTGTTCGAGGATCTACTTACTTGACGAATACCAATTCGCAAACGCAGCTTTGGGGTCGGACTCGCCGTAGAGTTCCGCCAAGGCCCAAGCCTTCTTCTTGTACAAGCCTTCTTCTTGTAGGCATCTTCCAGCTTGCCAGTCTTGCCAACTTTCTCGGTGCCACCACCCCTGGCCTCGCTGCGGTGGTAGTCGAGGAGTAGCTGCTGGGCCTTGGCGTGAGTGGGAGCAACAGTAAGAATGCGCTGCTTGTTGAGTTCCTGAGACTTACGATATTCCTTTTCTGCTTCCCGGAGTTTATCCTCTTTCCCTTTGTACTTAGTCGGGTCCGGCGGTAGCTCGCTTGCATCGAAAACAACCTTGGCGGACATCTCTTTGTGGATCTTGTCCCACTTCTTTTGTAAAGCCGCTTCCGTGTGTGGTCTGCCCAGGTGGGCCATCTGGTTGGCCTCTTCCGCCATCTGAACCATTTGCTGATGGACAGCGACGAAACGGTTGCGTTTTTCGTCATCGGTCAGTGACTCGTCGGCTAACACATCACGGCTCTCATTGCGCAAGTCCGCGAGGTCCCTTGAACGACCCTGCATGAATTTCAACATGGTGATAGACGGATCGGTTTTGTCTCTGAGTTTCAACGATGCGTGCTTCTGCTCCAGTTTTTCCAGACGGTTGTAGAAGTCGTCGAACTGTCGTGTGTGATGAGGCGACAGAAAGAGTCGTCCCACGACAGGCAAGGCAGAGGGGCCGCCAGTGAGAGTCCGTTGAGTTTTCTTTCTGCCCAGCCCCGTGATGGATTCCAATGCACCTGCGGCCTGAGTTGCTAATCCACCTGTCCAGCCACTAGCGAGGTGCTCAACATAGATGGGCGATACACCCAAAAGGCCGCCAATGGCCTTGGCAGTTTCGGTTGTGTATGGAGCGTATTGATCTTGTGGTTCTAGGTCTTTCAATCGTTCCGATACCAGCGGGCGGTCGAAGTAGAAATCCTTATTGGCCCCGATTTCCATCGGAGCTTCCATTAGGCCAGGAATAATGGAAGGAGTTATGTCTTCTAGCATTGTCTGTGACGCTTCGACAAAAGCCTCTGGGTCTTCGTCTAACATTGACTGAGCAGCGGCTTCGGGCATTGATGCAAAGATATGACCCCACTCAAATGGCTTGGGAAGCCGTAGCATGGTGTCTGTCCCGGGAATCCTGACATGCCAGTACCTGTATCGCTCCATTGCCGTTAGGCTCTTGTACCATTCCTCGTCTTTTTGTCTCCACCACAGAAACAAAGTCGGCAGCGTCATCCACAGGACGCCTGCCCCAATAGTCGCTACGGGATGGCTCCGGATTGCGGACGCCATTCGGTGAGGTCCCTGGATGGCGACATTGAAGAATGGGGTGATCTGGTTGACCCACATGGCCAATGTGCCACCTTCGCGAAAGTCCACCGTCACGTTGGCTGCCGCAAGCTGTGCCTTGACGTATTGCTCAAATGTAACTTTCCGTCCAGGCCGCCAACCCATTTTGTAGAGCGCAGCCCGGAATTCAGCAAGGCGGGGAGCAGCTTCAGGAAACGAGAACAGGGATCGCAGGCTATCCACTGGATGCTGCATCCAATTCAATGCCTTGGCCTTGGGGGATTGTGCCAACAACTCCTGAATGGTTTCCTTGAGAAACTTGCGATCAACGCCCAATGGCTGCGCCATAGGGCCACCGCCACGTTCCCAGAGTTGCGCGACTTCAGTGCCCCTAATCTCCTCGACAAGCCCCTGCGCGGCGTTCAGCGATATACTGAAAGGGTTGCGATGTTGATACTCGGTCTGGAAAATGGCCGTCCAGAGATCCCGCAGTGGGTTAGTCAGCAACGAAAAGCCAGGTTTCAGTCCTGTTGTACCAAGCCGAATCGCTCTCGCCGCTCGCCCAAACGTGTGGTCGATGATTGCTGGCAAACGGGCTGGCTTATCCACGGCCATCAGGGCACGATACAAGTCTGGGCGCACGTAGTACAACTGTGGCTTGCCATTTTCATACAGGATGAGGATGTTGTCTTTGGCGTCCCCTGTAAACTCTTGCGAGAACACCGTCAGCAAGGCATCCATATCGGCGTTGCTGAGATCGGCACCAGCATCTTTCAGTTGCCGCTCAAGACTGCTTAGCCGCGTTGACGTGGCCACATCTTTCGGGTCGACTTTTTCTACGGTATCTCCGAGGGTGTTGTACTTCTTGGATGCCTCGACCAGCATCTTGGACACACGAACCTTATCGGCCAGTCCGATGATCCTTTCAGCATAGGCAAGAGCCGATTCGAGTGGGGGCAGAATCTGCCGCCCAGACCCCTTGAGTCGGAACACACCTTTAGGCAGATTTGCGAACCGCCCGCCGCCTCCACCGGCAGAACGAGCGAACTCGCTTTCTATATGCCGGGCAAGTGAAATGTAGTTCGGGTACATCGCCTTCATGGCGTCCGCCGCCTCTTGGGACAACCCGCCCGCATCGACGAGGTAGTCAATGAGGTCGTTGTGCCAAGAAGTCAAGCCTTCGGCTGCCGTGCGCCATCCTGGCTTGGAATCAAATGCGGCAATCGTTGCCAAGGCATCCGTGCGACTGATGCCGGGTTCCTTCAGTTTTGGGGCGAGGCCAGTCTGTCCCTTCGCTTGCCAGTCCGCAAGCGCTGCATCATGCTGCTCATACAGCGTGGAGGCATGACGAGCATACGCGTAAGCGTAGAACTCTTGCAAGACTTCGGAGGATTGCAATTCGTTGGCGATCGGGGTAAACGTCTCTCGCAGCCCTGGCCCGATTTTGTTTCCGGCTGCGTCCGCAGTCCCGTAGCGTGCCCAACCCCGTGCCTTAGCAGCGGCTGAGATATTGCTTGCCTTGGCGAACGCCCAGAAGTTGATGTCCCCAGGCATCCTGCCGAGTAAGTCCGCGTTAGTGCCGGTGCCGGTCATCTGTTTTGCAGCATTGAGCAGCGGACGCAATCGGTTGATCCAGTTGTTGGCAACCCAATCCCATACAGTTTTGGGGTGGAGTGCCCGACCCGCCCGTTTCCATGCGGATTCCCCCATGTGAATTTGGGCCTTCACCCTCTCAACAGCGCCAGCGCTGCGCCACTGATCGACCGTAGCCCTGGCCGCCTGAAATGCGTCTGCCATTGCGGGATTGGTTCCCAGCCAGCCCGTGAACCACCCATCAAATCCTGGAGCAACGACGGCAGCCTCGTCGGTGGTCAAGCGATGTCGGACATATTCGGCAAACCCCTCGTGAATGTCACCGCGCCCCGGCTTGTAGTCCAACGCCGCCAACTCTTCTTTCATCTCTGGCGGAAGAGTGGCAAGCGGGGCGGCTGTTTTGTCAACGTGATGGGCCACTTCGTGCGCGGCAGCCGCAATATCTCCATAGCCCTTGATTCGGGCAACCTCCTCCAGATCCTTATAAATGCCCGCCCTTTGGTGGCCTGCCCGAAAATGCCCCGTCCGAATCGGTACGCCAAAAGAAGTCGATATAGCCGACACCACCTCGCCAGTGCTCGGCGCTTTCCCGCCGCTGGGCAACGGCGACACCGGGACTGTAGCACTGGGACCCGCCCGACGTGCCGGCGTCCCCCCTCCCTCTTGTGCCGGGCCGGCTCTACCAACAACATCCGTGATTGGCCTTCCTTCCACCACGCTCCCGAGCACGTCGCTGGCTGTATCGACTGGAATGAAATACCGCGTTTTGCTCTGAATACGCTCCCAAAATACTCCACTGGCCCCCAGTTCGCCGTGGTGGACGAATGACGGTCCCACCAGTTCGATCCGGTTTTCCCCGCCCACGCGACGGCGCTGAACCCTCCACCCATTGGCGAGGACCAGTTCGACGTTGCGCTGCAACACCTGATCGGCGGCCTCGGTGGGCGACAGTTTCGGTGCCTCCGTACTGACCCCCAGTGCCCGAAGCGAAGCCCGCACCTGATCCGCTGGAAGCTGGCGACCAAGGATCATCTCGCCTTCGTCAGTCAGCATCCGCATCACGCGGGCATTCTCGCCTGGAATGCGGTCCCAGACGGGCAAAAGCACCCCCGTAACAAAGTGTTCCTCGGTTTCTTGAAACTCTGGCACAGCTTCAACAGCGTCTTTCCATTCCTGCTCGGCACCTGCTTCGTCCAGTTGATCGTAATGCCTCTCATTTTGCAACTTCTCGACGTAGCCGTAGGCGTACCCCATTGGATAAAACACCTTGGCTTTCCGCAGCAGAGAGCCGCTGCGAGTGTCGATCTCCGATGAGCCTGTGGGTATGACCGCCATCACCGTGCCGGTTTTCTTGCTACGGACGTAAAATTCTACTCGCCCCTTGGATCGCAACTGCTCCCATGCGGTCGGCTTTGTCCTCCTGGCAACATTCACCTTGACGTATCGCGTCTCGGCACCGCTGGAATGCGTGTAGACGGGCCTATCTTCTAGTTTGTTGATGCGGTCGGCCCGTACAGTTTCGATGCCCTGGTCCAATTCACCACGGGCCTGAGCCATTTCCACTTGCTCCTGCAACCGCAGCTCGAACGCCTCAAACACGGCATTCTGTTCGGTGACGGGCAGAGATAACACCCGATTCAGGAATTGCGTGATTGGCGGGAGTTCATTCAGAAGGTAGCCATTCTCGTCCGTTAGGCGTAGTCCCAGTCGTTCCTGTAAGTCGTCCAGGGACACGTTTGGTACGGCATTGGCGCGGACATCACTGTAGAACTTCACAAGCGCCTGCCTTGCCTCGGTGCTCTCCAAATTGTCGGCCGCCGTGAAGAGGGCCTTTTCCGCTCCGCCAGTGACGGCTTGACGCTCCCCCTTGGTGATGGCCCCAAGCTGAGAGAGCCTCCTGGCGATGGTGCTGATAAATCGTTTCTGCCCTTTCAGGTTCGTGTGGACAAGCACGTAGGAAGGCGCCTGGGCCTGATTGCTTCGGTGGGTTCGGCCGAGGCCCTGAATTGCAACGTCGGCTCGCCAGCCGGCTTGCAGAAGGTAATGCCGACGGGGCTGCTGATTCTTCCTGGCCAGGTCGGGATGGTAGCTTGCTCCGGTCCCGCCTGCTTCCGAAAAGACAAGAATTCGCTTGTTCTTGTTCTGGAACGATTGGATGTCGGATGTATTTTTGGTTTTGCTTCGCGACTCCTTTACGAGTTTTCCGTCCTTGTTCTTTACCAGCCGAATGCTTCGGCCCGTGACTTCCGCGACTTGCTTCGTACCGAAATGATCGAGCACCATATCAATGGCGCCGCGAGATCCGACCTGAAGAGACCCCAGTTCATCCAGCAGTTGTTCCTGCAACGCAACCGCCTGAGCGTTCTTGATTTTGTTACCCTGTGAATCAAGGGCAGGCCGAGTGCGAACATTGCCATTGTCGTCGGTGTATTCCTCGTACTCCCACACCGGAAAACTCTTCTCCACGAAATCCATCAGGATTCCGCGGGGAGACGTGTCGATTTCTTCGTATCCACTCTCGTCGCCAAGTCCTTTCAGGGCTCTCTGGGTGGCGGCTTCGTTGGTATTCGTCAACTGAACAACAACGGATCGCCCGGCTTTCAAGTCGTCTTCGATACTGCGAATCACCTCTGGCGTCTGCATCGCCGTGATGATCTGGTTCCAGAACCGCTGGTTGGCCCCCCAGAACGCGCTTCGGGCAGCCGATACGGCGCGGCCGTTCTTGGCACCGTCGGTCATGTCCAGTGCGTCGTTCATGTTGCCGAAGACTATACCCCAGGCTTCCGCCATTTTGTCGTAAACCGCTTGTTCCTCGGCCGTTAGCGTGTGCTCAAGGCGTTCGTACTCGACCGTACCTTTCTCTGTGCCATCGTTGAAGCTGATGTTGCGGGACACATAGAGCCCCATAGCCTTCATGTCGGCGGCGACCTTTTCCATTGCCGCGACACCACCCTTGGTGATCTCAGTTACGAATTCGGCCTGATTGGCAAAGGGCGTGCCCTTGCCCCACAACCCAAGCCGTTCAGCATAAGCAAGGTTTCGCACCTCCGTAGCAGCCGTTGCCGACATATACACTACGCGAGCTTGGGGCAACCGTCGTTGAAGCTCCAGACCGGCCAAGGCACGTGCAGATGCCTTTTTCATGCCCCGACCACCTTTCGTGTCGACGGCATTCCCCATCAGATGCGCCTCATCGAAGATTATGGCGCCATCGAAGTCTTCACCCAGCCACTCAACCACTTGATCCAGCCGAGACTTGTCCCTACCTTCGGCCATCGCTTTGGCGGACGGTGTGCCGCGCATCGTCTCGTAGGTCGTGAATAGCACACCATCGGAAACGTCAAATCCTATGCCGCTCGCTATCTTCTGGTGTGAAAACAGCTTGGCGCTCGGCAGCCCAACCGCATCACTGTATTCTTTGGAATCCGTCAGAAGTCCATAATTCTTGCTGACCCACACCGCTTTCTTCCGGCCTTGCCGGACGTTATCGAGAATGATCCCAGCAGCGGTGCGGCCCTTGCCGATTCCGGTGCCATCACCGATAAGGAATCCCTTGCGGTATTGGGTCCCCTCGATCTCGACTTCCTGGCCATGCGCATGACCAGCGTAGACTATGGCCTCAAGCTGAATGTCCGAAAGCGCACCACTATTCACGGTCTTCGCTGGCAGACTGGGTGAGTAGTCGGCCGCCGGAGAATCAATGGCGGCCATAGCAGACGATTCGACCACGGAAGCGGGGTGGGGCTTCGCGCCCTTGACCTTGGCGCCGCGAGGCTCATAGGCCTCGTAGACCGCCTCGGTAAGCTCCTTCTTTCGAGGCTTTGTTGGAGCCGCCTCTACGTCAAGCTGTGGGCGGGGTTCAGGCTGGGACTCTGGTTTGCTAGGTTGGCGTACAGGTTCTCCACCAACCTCGCGCCCAGGCTTTCCGGTGTCGGCAGGTCGCCTTGCAGGAGTTGCTCCTCGCCCGCCTGTTGAAGGCCCGACTTCTGGTGATCCGGGTCCAGGAACAGCTTCAGGACCTTCTTCGGGGGCCGGTCGCCCAACTGGTCGACGAGGTCCTGCATCAGGTGGGCGTGCCTCCGTTCCTGAAGGCCGAGTAGGGACATCTTGTTGTCCCGCAGGAGCCACTGGGCGAGTTGGAGGACGTACAGGACCCCTGGGTCGGGGTCGACCTTCGCCTCCCGGAGCAGAGACTTCGCCTTCTGGCCGAGCGGCCGGCGGTTGTGAAACAGTCGCTCTTTCATTTCTGATACCCTCCAGTGTGTCGATCAGCTCGTAGAGGGTTTCGGCTTTCCCATGTAAAGTATCCCCCGCTGGTGTGGTTTTGTCAATAACCAAAACGCGGGTGGGGAACGTGGTTCCGTAGCCCTTGTAAACGTCTCGTGAAAGCTCGATGTCAGCCCGTAAGTTGTACGGCAGGTTGGTTTCCCAGTTCTGAAGCGACTGGCTCTTGCCGTGCAGCCCGGCGCCGATAATAGCCACCAGCCGGCCGTTGGGGACCAGCAGTTCCAGCGCGGCGTCAATGTGCTTCAGGTCCGTGCCCTGAACCTTCTTCGCCCCCATGCGGTGTGCCGCTCTCGAAAACGGTGGATTCATCACCACCACGGTCGGCTGGATCTTTCCCGCGAGGACATTGGCGATCTGCTCAGCGTCCTCGGTGAAGACCCCGTCCATCCCGAGTTCTTCGAGTAGTTGGGCTCTCCGATTCGGTTTCCCGCCAACTTCCTTCAGCTCGTTGACATAAACCTGGGCTCCAGCCCGCTTTGCGTGAACGGCCAAGCTGCCTGTGCCGGCGCTTGGCTCCAAGACGACATCGCTCGGCTGGATATTGGCGGCCCAGTTGACCGCGTAGGCGTAGGCGGGTGGCGTGCTGAACTGCTGGGCTGCGTCTTTCAGTCCACTCCTACTGGTCTGTGGCGGAATTCTATTCCGCACAAGGTCATCGAGCGCGCGGATCGTCTGCTTTGCCAGTTCTGGGCTGTTGGTCGTCGGTGGAAGGTAGTCGGCGTGGCGGGATTGGGCGATGTGGAGGTTGACCCCCAATTCCAGGGCATCGTTCGCCCTGGACGGATCATAGACCCCCTCGGCTCGTGTGCCTCCATAGGACCGCTCGGCCATCCCCTGGAAACGCTTACCGCCGATCGAGTCTCGCGCAGCCAGGGTGGCCGCCACGTCTTGGGCCAACTGGACATCTGGGCTCTTGGAAACGGCCTCTGGAACCGCTCCTGGCTCCCCTGCGTCTGCTGGAGACGCTTCAGGCGGAGAAACGGGTTCTGGGGCCCCTGGTGCTTCCGTGGGCTGTACGGGCGTTGTGGGGGCCGTGGGCTGCGGTTCTGGGACACTGATGTCATGTCCCGTTACCGCAAACATCATCTGAGCGACTTGGCGCATCGCTGGGACACCAAAGATGGGATCGTCCCGCATCTTACGATGAAGGATATTTGCGAATAGTGCTCGCGCAACATCCTGTGGATCGCCACGATATTGTGGGTCAAATGCTTGACCGCCACGCTCACTTCGATACAGCCGGTCAAGTTCGTCGCGTACTTCTTCTGTAGACAGCGGGCCTGATTCGATTCTGTCCGTGATTTCGCTTACAACGGTTTCGCGGTCTCTCCCGCCGATCCGATCTCTGGCTACATACAACGAACGGAGGTCCACAAGTTCATCAAACGATAGCGGACTCTTGGGAGTTGGCAGGTTTGCAAACCCACCCGTATGAGTCAAGACTGGAGCCTCATCGACCGCATCCAGGCCGTACTTCTCGCCAAGCTGGTCGATCATTTTGTCGATAGCCTCTGTTGCCTCCTCTTCCGTGGAAAATGCCGGGATCGTCGCATTCTCTGGCAAGGCAGTATAGCCGCCACCGTACTCATTTTGGTGGAGAACGTACTTTCCTGCCGCCACTATCGGATCGTCAGGGGCTATTGCTACCTCCGTCTCACCAGGACGTGTCTCCTCCGGAACTACTTCCTTGGCTTCGGTTTCACCTTCCGGCTCCGTGGGCGCGGCTTCGGTTTCCGGGGGGGGTTCTTCTTCCCTGGGCACGGCATCTTGTGGCTCCTTCTGTTGTTGGGTTGCTGCCCATGCGTCGAGGTCCTTGTCGACCTGCCGCATGTTTTTCTCGTACCACTCCCGCATAATCTCTGACGCAACAGCCTGATTGAGCGCCTCGCGGGTTTCCGGCTCCTGCATGACGGCCGTCCGCCGAGGCGTCTCCAGGCCCGTGACATCCGCCACACCCAGCCTTTTGAGTGCTCCTGCATCTGTCCTGGATACTTTACCACCCGCATCTAACTTGTCGGGGAGTGCCCGCAGGCGAAGTACGTCTTTCTCGTGCTGTTTCCGTGCGGGTGATTTTTCCATGGGCACCGCGCGACCGCCGCTGCCCGTGGCCACGGACGCTCCGCCACCCACAAGGAAACCAATCCCGCCGGCCTCGAGAGACCGCTCAACAATGTTGTCGAATGCCTTTTCGTCGCCAGCCTCAAAGCGGTCGATTGTGGCCCCCAGAATCTCTTGGGTTACCTCTTGCGATCCCTCCATGAGAGCGGACGCTGCGCGATCCTCCATTGTCATCAGCAACCATTTCGCTTCAGGTGACAGCTTCTTTCCTACAAACCGTTCCAACTGACGCTTGACAGCCACGGCGGCACGGCCGCGCATCTCCCTCGGCAACCCCTTCATAATGACATCCAGTCCCAGCTTCTCAGTGAGCCAGATCATCGCGCCCTGGTCGATTGACGCTCCTGCTGCGGTTTTCTGCAACTCACGCAATTCTTCTTCGGTTTCCGGCTTGTGCTCCTCAACCAATCGCTCAAGATTGCGGTTATACGATGCGCCGGTCTCTTGCATCGCCATTGGCAGCGTAGCGACTACCGTGCTTCCCCCCGAGGCTATCGCACCACCAACTTGCATCGCCACCTGCGCCCCAGCCTCGCCGAGCGCACGCGCTCTTCGCTTCCAAGGTGCTTTACCCTCCTGGACGTCGCGCCCTGGGCGAATTGGACCCGACTCCAGCATCCCACCGGCAAACTCGGTCACTTGCCGACCTACCGCGGCTCTCGCCTCATCGACGACATTCTCAGGAAGAAGCCCCAGGTCTTTGGCGGCTTCGCCAATCTGGCCAAGAATATCGAACGGGTTGGGGATATCTGGCGCAATCTCCATCGCCTTGCCCAACGCGGCATAGTAAGGCCCCAGACTCTTCAGGAACTCGCGGTTAAACCGCTGGCGGTCGCTGCTGGGACGTAAGCCCTTGGCGTGGTACGGAATCTGGGCGGTGTGCCCGATCCCCTCCATCATGCGAGGTGCCGCCGCCTGCGTCCCAGAAAGCAGCTCCTGCCCTATGTTGCGATCATCCCCACCGAGAGGTATCCCGAATGTCCCTGTTCGCCCCTGAAGTTCACCAGCAGCACGCCCCATCTTGCGGGCAAAGCCTGGTTCGGGTTCTGGCGCCTCCTTGCGTTTCGGCCGAGCCGCGACGATCGCCTCATCCCTTGCAGCAGCTCGTGCCGTTGGTGTCTCCTCGCTCGGGTCGTCACCTCTTGCAACAGCCAGACGCTGCTTGTGTTCCAGAGTCGTCTCGTTTGGCCACAGCCGCTTCAAGTCTCGCTCCATCGCAGCGGTGTCGTCGATGAAGTCGGTGAGATGGACCGGATTGTGTGGTTTTTTCGCTGCCGCCTCGGCCACGTCCTTTCGTCTGTTGACCTCCTCCGCTATCGCCTGCGGGGTAACGTCTTCGGGCGTCACCTCACCAGAAAAAAACTCTGCCCACTCCTTCCGCCCCTCCTGTCGGATTGGCGCGAATTTCCGAAGCGTCTGCTCCTCTTCC
>JBDGYW010000263.1:0-8296 GCA_039588935.1 Gemmatimonadota bacterium
CATCGTGTTCAGCGTTGGCCCGATTGACGGCGCCGATTCCAGAGAGAGCCGCGAACGCGTTCCATCTAACTCCGACTCCAATGGTCCAGTCCCCGCTTCCCTCGCCGAAAGGAGTAGTCCGTCCGTGATGAGCGGCGGTGCCGAACAGAGCGACAGCGGGCAGGTTCTTTGCCCAGGCGCTCTTCTTCATCGCAGAAGTCGCCGCGGTGCCTAATCGCAGTGCCTCGAGGTCGCCTCGGTCTCCGATCTCGCAACCTGAAGGTCCGGCGTCACACACGGCGTTGCGCGATCCGACCAACGAATCCGAGAGGATCACCGGAACTGAGTCGGGCATCGCGAGCAGAGTCTTGAGTGAAGAAATCGCATTTTCTGCCTGGGCGTTTGCGGCAAGCAATTGCGTTTCCACCGCGGCCGCGCCGATTCGTGCCATGCGGGAGTCAAGTCCGGTAACCATTCCTTGTGCATGCATGGCTTCGGCTTGCTCAGCGTGGGAGCGGGCGGCAGCCAGGGCAGCACTCAGCGTCTCAGCGTGCCTGGCTGCTAGCTGGGCGTCCCAATACGCCATCGTCACCATGAAAGTCGTTGCCCCGGCTGCTCTCCGCGTTCCCGCGGATCGTGCTGCTGCGCCACGACGTGCGGCCCTGAAACCGAACAATCCCTCAGGTGCGAGGATCGGCAACTCGACCGTCACGGAAGATGTGAAGCCGGAGTAAGCGTTCGGCCGGTTGAGTGCGTCGAGGGTCAGGTCCTCCATTGCGAAGTTCTCTTGGCGTAGCTTCAGCCCAAACGCCGCGACGGGGTCGGTTGATCTCACGCCCTGAACGTCGAACCGAATGCTCGGCAGGAAGGCCCGACTTGCTTCCAGGGGACCCTGAGCCGCGGCAGTCGCGTCGGCCACCTCGGCGCGCAGCGTCGGGTTGAATTCCTGGGCCCGATCCATTGCCGCCTCGAGCGAGAGACTCACCGTGTCGGCGCTAGCAGCCTGAACGGCCAATAATAGAGAAATAGTTATAAACATATGTATAGTCCTCAAGAAGAACCTGTCGTATGGCCGGTAACTCGGCTGCGAATCGTCAAACGTCGCATTTCCTGATGCACTCCAAAATGTGGCGGACTTTTGGCTCCATTACCCGGTAGTAAACGTGTACTCCATCCCGCTCCGCGGCTACGATGCCCAGGCCTCGCAGCTTCGCAAGGTGTTGTGAAACAATAGCTTGTGGCAGGTCCAGTTCTGCCTGGATCTCAGACACAGTGGACTCACCCGACTCCAGGATCTCGACGATCTTCAACCGCTCTGGGTGGCCGAGCAATTTGATTGTTTCGGCGGCCCGGGAGAGCAGGGCTGGCTCAATGCCTCTGAGAAGAGGTTGTACTTTGGTTTCTGTCATGATAAATAGAATAATAGTGATATAGATATGTGTCAAGGGGAGAAGGTGGAGTCAGAGGTGCAGGATAGCAGGAGCGGGAGAGATGGGAGAGGCTGGAGTAGCGGGAGGGGGAAAAAGAAGACCCCGGGTTTCGAGCCCAGGGTCCGTCCGGTTCTTCTTTTCCGCTCCCGCCGCCTTAGATATCCAGATTCTTCACAAACTTCGCGTGTTTCCTGATGAACTCCCGGCGCGGGTCTACGTCGTCGCCCATTAGATCCTCGAACAGTTTGGAAGCCATGGAGGCATCTTCCAGTTCGACCTTGTGGATGGTACGCACGGCAGGATCCATGGTGGTGCGCCAGAGCTGCTCGGGATTCATCTCGCCAAGACCTTTGTAACGCTGGATCAGGACGTTGCCTTTGGAGCCATTCTGGAGGCGTTTTACGAACTCGACGCGTTCGGCTTCATCGTAGGCGAAGAACTCTTCTTTGCCTTTGGCTACACGGTAGAGTGGCGGTTGGGCAATGTAGACGTAGCCCGCCTCGATGAGCTGCCTCATCTGCGCGTAGAAGAATGTGAGCAGCAGAGTCCGGATGTGTGCGCCATCCACGTCGGCGTCAGTCATGATGATGACCTTGTGGTAGCGCGCTTCGTCTAGACTGAAATCGTCCTGTCCCACGCCGGTGCCGATGGCAGTGACCATGCGGCGGATTTCCTCGTTCGAGAGAATCTTGTCGACGCGTGCCTTTTGGACATTCAGGATCTTTCCGCGGAGTGGCAGGATCGCCTGGAATGAGCGGTCGCGTCCCTGCTTCGCTGAACCGCCGGCACTATCGCCCTCTACCAGGTACAGCTCGCACATCGAGGGATCGCTCAGCGAACAGTCCGCCAGTTTTCCTGGGAGAATGCCGCCTTCGAGTGCGCTCTTTTTGCGGACGAGTTCACGAGCCTTGCGAGCAGCTTCGCGTGCGCGAGCGGCGCCTAAAGCCTTGTCAATTATGGCTTTAGTGGCGGATGGCGTCTCCATCAAGAAATTACAGAGGTGTTCGTAGACAACGGTTTTCAAGATGCCTTCGACCTCAGAGTTGCCGAGTTTCGTCTTGGTCTGTCCCTCGAACTGAGGCTCTTTGACCTTGGCGTGCAGGATGGCCACGAGACCTTCGCGAACGTCGTCTCCACTCAACGTGAAGTTGACCTTCTTCAGAAGCCCCTTGTTTTTGGCGACCTCGTTCACCGCTCGGGTCAGAGCGGACTTGAATCCGGTGAGATGGGTGCCGCCCTCGTGGGTATTGATGTTGTTGACGAACGAGAACACGTTCTGAGCGTATCCGTCGCAATACTGCATTGCAATGTCGATCTCTACGTCATCCTTGATGGTCGCGATGTTGATCAGCTTCGAATGCAGTGGCTTTCTGCTGCCTCTCAAGAACTGTACGAACTCGTTGAGCCCCTTTTTGTAGAGGAAGAGTTCCTGTTTCGGCGGGGCTTCGCGCCGGTCGTTGATGGTGAGTGTCACGCCCGAATTGAGGTACGCCAACTCACGTAGTCGGTTGGCTATGGTGTCATAGTCGTAGTTCAGTTCGGTGAAGATCAGCGGGTCGGGGTGGAACGTCACCTTTGAGCCGGTGCGCTTGGCTCCTCGCGTCACATTCAACTTTTGGGTCGTAAGGCCCCGTTCGAAAGCCATGTGATGCTCTTTGCCGTCACGGCAGACCCACACCTCGAGCTTTTCCGACAGCGCGTTCACCACCGAGACGCCCACGCCGTGCAGTCCGCCCGAAACCTTGTACGAACTTTTGTCGAACTTCCCGCCCGCGTGCAGCATCGTCATTGCCACTTCGAGGCCGGGTTTCTTCTCTGTTTTGTGGAGGTCGACAGGTATTCCGCGGCCGTTGTCGGTGACCGTGACGGAGTTGTCAGCGTTGATCGTAACACCGATCTGGTTACAGTAGCCGGCCATCGCCTCGTCAATCGAGTTGTCCACCACCTCATACACGAGATGATGAAGTCCGCGCGCTGCGGTGGAGCCGATATACATGCCAGGTCGTTTCCGAACTGCCTCGAGTCCCTTCAGGACCTGGATCGAGTCGGAGCTATAGGCCTTTTTTGCGCTCATTTTCCTCGGAGTTCCTACAAAGAAAAAGGGGCCGGTTTCGACCCCATTAGAGGTCCAGTCAATATACCTGGTTTTTGGGTGGAAATCAATGGCTCGGAGTGGACGTAAGCGATTGTAGAATAATAGGTTATGAGAGGCGGGAGAAGCGGTAGATGCGGGAGGGGCGTGGGCGGTATATGTGGCATGAGCAGCATTTCCGTCATGAGCGGCATATTGGGGTTTAGCGGTGCACAGAATTGGTTGTCAACGCTAGTCAACAAAGGCCTAATCTGACCGGATGGACAGGCACCGAAACCTCAGGATCTGGCAGCTTGCATCGACCGACTGCGAATACACATCACTGCGGGAATCTTCCGGATGCTCAAGCGAGGACGTTAGGTTGAGCCACTGATGCTGCATATGCCACCCATGCCGCGTATGCCGCATTCTTCCTCAGTTTCCCCTTACTCCGCCCACCAGACAATCCTCTTGATCTTCTTCCCCCGCTTCAGCAACTGCTGCCGTATCGTCGGCTCCATCAGCTGTAGCTCCTGCATCCACGCCGACGTCTTCACGCTCACCACCAGCGTTCCGTCACGGCGAACCTCGCGCGGTGTAGTCACCTCGGCGATTTTTTCGCCAACGAGTTCCGGCCACTCCGGAACCACGCTCGCCTCTTGCATGCGGCGTTTGATGCCGTGGCGTCGGAAGTAGTGCTCGAGCGCTTCTCCCAGAGGAGTGCCCCACTTACTGCTCAAGGCGGCCTCCGTTCATGTACCAACGCGGCCGTTCGAACAGGGCTTCCGGTACCTCGGCGTCCCTCGGCGCTGTAATGATTGCCTGGCCGGGCAGCGATTCCTTGATCAGTGTGAGTAGGCGTTCCTGGCGATCCTGATCGAGTTCCGCAAACGCATCGTCAAACAGTGCGATGGGTGCCGTGTTGTGCGAGTCGGCAAGCGCCTGGGCCTCGAGCAGTCTGAGCGCGGTAGCGGCCGTGCGTTGTTGGCCCGCGGAGCCGTATCGCCGGGTTTCGTTGCCTCCCAACGTCAGCACGAGATCATCGCGGTGCGGCCCGACGGTTGTCATCCCCTTCCTGAGGTCGCGTTCGATCCTGGCCCGCAATGCTCCTGCCACACCATCGACGCCGCCTTCGGGTGTCCAGTGACGCGAACTGTACTCGAGGAACGGCTCCCCATTTTCCCCAAGCGCACGACACAATGTGACGAACCGCGGGCGCGCCTCCTCACCCCATCTGAATCGTGTCGCAGACACGTATGCAGCAGCGTTCGCCACGTGGTGATCGAAAGCCTGCGCCTCCTCGCGCTTTGCCAACTTGAGAGCAGCGTTTCGTTGCCTCAGCGCTCCGCGGAGCGCAGTGAGCTTTGCCAGGTAGCCGGTTTCGCACAGCGAGAGGAGCACGTCCAAATAGCGCCTTCTGCCCGATGGACCGGAGTCCACCAATGCCCTGTCGGCGGGTGCAAGTGCCACCGCGGTGATCAATCCCACCGCGTCAGCGAGCTTCTTGGTCTCCTGGCCATCGACCGTGACCTTCTTGCGCCCGCCGGAAATTTCGAACCCCGCCGTCATTCTCTTGTCTGCAGTGCCCGCAACGAAGAATCCTGCCTCACCGAAGCGCACCAGTTCGCGGTCCTTTGCCCCTCTCAGGGAGCGGAACAGCACGAGGTAGTAAATGGCCTCCAGGAAGTTCGTCTTGCCCTGCCCGTTGTCGCCGATGATGACGACGCCTTCGGGCGGAATCTCGACGTCGATAGAGGCGAGGTTCCGTAGGTTACGGATGGTGAGGGAGGAGAGATTCATGGGTTAGCTTAGGCTTGATGCGTCATAGGCGGCATTAGCGGCACTGGTGGCATGGCCGCACGCGGTATGTCCGCACTCCCTGCTTCCCGCTCGTAGTCTACACCCGGCACTGCCATGGTCTAAGCAACTGCCGGACTGTTCGAGCATTCCAAGTCCAGCAACTTTCGCTTGAGTGGGAGCCCCCCGCCGAAGCCTCCGAGCTTTCCTCCGGTAGCGACGACCCGATGGCAGGGTATGACGATAGGAATCGGGTTTCTACCGTTTGCTGTGCCAACCGCCCGGGCTGCTCCAGGCTTCTGCAGCTCGCGTGCGATTTCCCCGTACGTCAGTGTTTGCCCGTACGGAATGCGCACGACACGTTCCCATACCTTACGGTTGAATTCAGTCCCGTTGGTTTCGACCGGGAAAGTGAAGTCCTTCCGCGCGCCAGAGAAATACTCCTGTAGCTCCTTAGCGACCTGACGTTCCAGTCGGCTCTTCGGCGCGCGCTTCGTGTGCTTACCGAACCTGATGTTGGTGACCACGTTGCCGTCCGTCGTCACAGTCAGGTTGGTGAAGGTCGACTCGAAGCTGAAGGACTGGCCCGGCACGGTCACTTTCCCGAAAAGTCCGGCTCGCGCTTCTCCAGGAACGCCTTCGTGCCCTCTGCCTTGTCTTCGCTGGCCGCGACCAGGCCGAAGAGGTTGGCCTCGAGCTTGAATCCATCCTTCAGGGCCATATCGTAGCCTTGGTCCACGGCCTCGATTGCGAGACGCACTGCCAGCGGTCCCATTGAAAGGATCCCGCGCAGCAGTTTCTCGGCTTCGGCCAGTACTTCGTCTGGTGAAACGACTTTGCTGACGAGTCCCATCTGCAGGGCTTCGTCGGCGCCCACCATACGCCCGGTCATAATCATTTCCAGTGCCCGCCCCTTGCCAACGAGCCGAGGAAGGCGCTGCGTGCCACCGTATCCGGGGATGAGGCCCAGTTTCACCTCGGGTTGTCCGAACTTAGCCTTCTCGCTGGCAACGCGAACATGACAGGCCATGGCCAATTCGCAGCCGCCGCCGAGCGCGAATCCGTTCACCGCCGCGACAACGGGCTTGCCACATGTCTCGATTTTGCGAAACACGATCTGTCCCTTTTTGGCAACGGCCTTGGCTTCGAGCGGTTTCAGCGGCGCAAGTTCGCCGATATCCGCTCCTGCGACGAAGGCTTTCGGCCCCGCTCCGGTGACGATCGCGCCGGCTATGTCGTCGCGCGTTGCGATCTCATTCGCGGCCTCGCCGAGTTCGAAAACGACGGCGGCGTTCAGGGCGTTCATTTTGTCGGGGCGGTTGATGGTAACGAATGCGACGGAGTCGCGGACATCCAGAGTAATCGTCTCGTAGGGCATAGTCAGATCTTGGTCTAGGTCAGAAGGGATGGTTTGCACGGGAAAGATAGTTGGTGGGTCGGGAGGGTGTAGGGATGCAGTGGTGCAGAGCTGCAGATGTGCAGGCGTGAAGGTGGTCCCAAAGGCGGTGTACTCGCACCATTCGGGACCGCGTGGCGTTTTTCGGATCCAATCCTGCCAGGTCGAATCGCAATATTAGACGGTATGAAGCCGGCCAGACTCTTGGGGGACCTCAGGCGGGCGATCAGGGTGCGCCACTACAGTCCCCGGACGGAAGACGCGTACGTCCGCTGGGTGAGGAGGTTCGTGCGCTTCAGTGGTGGACGGCACCCCGTAGCTCTGAGTGATCGTGAGGTGGAACGGTTCCTCACCGCGTTGGCGGAAAAGGGCCGAGTGAGCGCGTCAACGCAAAACCAGGCGGCGAGTGCTCTACTGTTTCTGTATCGCGAAGTCATTGGCCGTGACGTCGACAGCTGGGAACCCCTGGTTCGGGCCAAGGAGCCGAAACGGTTGCCCGTGGTACTCACGCGGGAAGAGGTACGCAAAGTGCTGGGTGCGATGAAGGGGCAACCGAAGCTGATTGCGCTATTGCTGTACGGCTCGGGCTTGCGACTTCAGGAATGTCTGGAACTGCGTGTGAAGGACATCGACTTCGGAAATGGAGAGATTCGACTCCGGCGCGGAAAAGGGGGACGGGATCGGGTCACGATGCTGCCAGAATTGGGGCGTCGCAGTCTCGAGTGTCATCTTCACAGGGTCAAGATGCGCCATTCGCGAGATGTGCAATCAGGCGGCGGACATGTGCGTCTTCCAAATGGGTTGAGTCGCAAGTACCCGAACGCGAGCCATGAGTGGGTGTGGCAATATGTGTTTCCGTCGCCGCGACTCCGGCGTGACCTGCAAACCGGCGTTGAAGTACGGGAACATCTTCATGCGACGGCCGTGCAACGTGCGTTTCGCGGGGCGGTCCTCCAATCAGGAATATCCAAGCGGGCCACATGTCACAATTTGCGGCACTCCTTCGCCACGCATCTTCTCGAGGGTGGCTACGACATCCGAACCGTGCAGGAGTTGTTGGGGCATAGTGATGTCCGCACCACGATGATTTACACCCACGTATTGAACAAGGGGGCGCTTGGTGTGCGGAGCCCTGTCGACATTTTGAGTCGAAGCATGGTGTTGCGGCGAACCGAACAGCCGAGCTGATGATATGGGCGGTCGGGGGCACCAGGCCTCGGGTAGTCCCAACCGTAGGTTGTGGCCGCGATCAGTATCTGTGCGACGCAACCCCTTGTGGGGAGGCCGCGGAAAAGAACTCCGCGGCCTCCCCTACCCTAGGGTTAGTTGACGCCCAATCTAGAGCGTCACGGTGATGATGTTACTGGGTTCGCCGGTGCCCGCCCTGTTCACGGCGACCACCTCGTAGGCGATCTCGACGCCGCGTTTTTGGTCGTTGAGCAAGACTTCCGTATCTATCGCCATCGCCACGTCGTGCCAGCCACCGCTCTCGAATTCTCGGCACCGCACCCTGTAGGCGGACACTCTGCCGACGTCGATGGGATGCTTCCAGTCGAGCACCAGCCATCCCTCACCCTGCAGGAGCATCTCCAGGCTCCTAACCTGCCCGGGCACCTCGAGGGG
>JBDGYW010000264.1:0-8295 GCA_039588935.1 Gemmatimonadota bacterium
AGGCTCCGGGCGTAGTTGTGTGACGATTGACACGCCGAGCGGCACCGCTTCACCGCCAGGTGATTTGTGCTCCAATTCGGAGAAGCTTGCCCGTCATATCGGTTGTGGGAAGCCGATTTCGCTTGGCCTTGTGCCCGAGGGCAGCAACGTAACTGACCGTCGGACCGATCCTAAAGTGCGAGGATAGTGGGAAGTCGTATCCTGCGCCGACCTGAATCGAGAAGCCGGTAGCGCTCAGGTCCCACCGGCTGCCATCAGCCCGAATACGTTCCTCCCCGTAACGGCCCACACCGGCTCCGAACTTGAAGAATAGGGACCTGCTCACCACGGGAAAGTACCTGAGCACCGCCATACCCACCCCGTAATCGCGCCCGGTGGTGTCGGCTACAACCCTCCAGTAGCTGAGTTCGAGAGCGATCGAGGTCTTTGCCGAAGGGCTACCGCCGATACTGACGATGCCTGTTGGTGCCATGAAAGCGTCTGAATAACAGATCGAGCCGCACTCGACGTTCGCGTAACTCAATCCCGCCTCGCCGGAGATCCAAAACCCGCTGCGACCACTGTATCTCTGAGCGAGTACCGGCGACGTCAGGCCAAAACAGAAGGCCGCGGCTAACGATACTGACATCAAGCGTCTCATATGAACCTCAAGAAGTGCCTGTGGATCAACTGGAAAAACCGGGATTCAACCGCCTGAAACCTACACGAAGCCTTTCAGGGCTCAAAGTGTATGGTCCCACATGGATCGGTACGCTTGCCGGACGGTACGGAAACGACTTAGGTTTTTCGGCGCCGGCGCGTGAGTGCGTCGCGACGGCCGCCAGGATAGTCGATTGGGTTTGATTTGAGAGTGTTTCATTCTTGATGCAACTGTGCCGTGTCGGTCCGGGCCCGGCAACAACAGCAAAGAAGGCACCGTGAGATCATCCGTGAAGATCGCAGCGCTCGACCGAGTTCGAGCCCCACTGCTCGCAGTCGTTGTCGGAGAGGCAGCCCTAAAGAAACTGCCAGCCGCTCTGCTGGGCTTGGATTCCGCTCTGAATGGTGAATTGACCAGAGTGCTGGCCGCGGGTGATTTCACGGGGAAATCCGACCAAACGGTCCTTTTCTACCCCAAGAAGGGACCCAAGCGGGTGTTGCTCGTTGGGGCAGGGAAAGCCGAGGAAATGTCCCGATCCTTGGTTCGCCGATGTGCAGCGGTTGCGGCGAGGCGAGCAACGGCGCTGAAAATTCCAACGATTGCCTTCCACATCACCGACGAAACACGCGGCGGCGTGACTCCCACGGAAGTAGGCCAGGTGGTGGCTGAGGGGGTAGCTCAAGGGGCATGGAAGTTCACTGAGTATCAGGGATCCGAGGGCGAAGAATCCCAGCTCGAGGGAGTGGAGATCGTCGTCAGCAAGGGCGACAAGCCGGCGGCCGAGAAGGGACGCAAGATCGGCGCTGCAATCGCTGCCGGACAGGAACTCGCTCGTTCTCTACAAGCGTCACCCGGAAACGTCTGCACTCCCACATACCTCGCGGCAGTCGCCCGCAAGCTGGGCAAGGAACATGGCCACACTGTTACCGTACTCGGGCCGACCCAGATACGAAGGGAAGGGATGGGAGCGCTGCAAGCAGTTGCTTCAGGATCAGGGCAAGAAGCTCGGTTCATCACGCTCAAATACAACGGTGACGGCCGCGCGGCTCCCCTCTGCTTCGTTGGCAAGGGCATCACCTTCGATTCCGGCGGGATCTCCATCAAGCCGTCCGCCAGCATGGAGAACATGAAGTACGACATGTCGGGCGCCGCATCCGTGCTGGGCCTTTTCGAGACGCTGGGCCGTTTGAAGCCAAAACTCAATGTCGTTGGGCTCGTACCGGCGACAGAAAACCTCCCCTCCGGAACTGCGTTGAAGCCGGGCGACATAATCCGGAGCCATCTGGGCAAGAACATCGAAGTGGTCAACACCGATGCTGAAGGACGCCTGATTCTTTGCGATGCTCTATCCTATGCGCGTCGCTTCAAGCCGGCATGCGTTATTGACGTGGCAACCCTCACCGGTGCGGTTGTCGTTGGGCTGGGGCAGCACGCTACCGGCCTCCTGGGCAACGACGAATCTCTGATCGAGGAAGTGCGGTGGGCCGGTGACCTAGCGGGCGAGCGGTGCTGGCCTCTGCCGCTGTGGGCGGAATACCGCGATCAGGTGAAGTCGGATGTGGCCGACGTCAAGAACAGCGGTGGCCGTTCGGCGGGCACCATAACCGCCGGCTGGTTCCTCCGTGAGTTCGTGGATGGCTATGCATGGGCGCACCTTGATATTGCGGGAACGGCCTACTTAGAAGCAGACCGGCCCGATATCTCAAAAGGACCCACCGGAATCGGTGTGAGGCTGTTCGCCCAGTTCGTTCTCGGGCGCTTGACCGGGTGACTCCCGTCAGGAGCGTCGGCTGGATGGCTGCGCTTGCCGTCGGCATGACACTCGGACTGGCGGCTCCGGTCCTTGCACAGGACACAACCGTCGTCGTTTTGGACTCCGCCGCGATTGCCACGGATTCGGTTGAAACACCGCAGGACACCGTTTTGGCAGACACACTCCCGGCGTCCAGACCGCCGGAAATGCTGCCCACTCCTGAGCCGGCGGTTCCACCTGGACCACTTCCGCCGGGCACTCGGTACACGTTCACTCGAGATTCGCTCCGCTGGATGTCCGGTGTGACTTTGGCCGATCTACTCGCTTCGATTCCCGGCGTCTACGTGGCCCGCACGGGTTTCTTGGGCCAACCTGAATACATCATGTATGCTGGCCGTGGAGGCGCCGCGCTGGAACTCTACTGGGACGGTCTGCCGATGGTGCCTCTGGGTCGCGACTCGTTGCACCACGATCCGGGGCGGGTGAACCTGACGTACGTGGATCGTGTCGATGTACACGTGCTGCCGTCAACTCTGCGGGTGTACCTGGTGTCGACTAGGCATGCTTCGACGAATCCGCGCTCCTCTTTGAGGGTTCTGGCAGGCGATTTTTCGACGGGCGCGTATGCGGGAGTGTTTCAAAAACGAGTGCCGGGGGGCTTCGGCCTGAACCTCGCCGCAGATTTTGTGGGTACGGACGGTGCCAGCGGCGCAGGCCGTACTGACCAGACGTTTGACATATGGGCTCGACTCGAATGGCTGCCATCCGACAAGTTGGGGGCCAGCTATCAGATTCGGCGTCAGTCACACGACCGCGATGTCGTCGGCACGCTCACAGACGTCTCGGTGGCGAGCCGGCTGGGCAATCGCACGGATTATGTGTTTGCGATGCATGCTGGTTCCTTGGCTAACGGCCTGGGGATGCGTGCCGAAGCGGGAGTCGCATCGAGCGCGTGGACCGCGGATTCCCTCGATCCGGCAGTTCCGAATCAACGAGTCAGACAGGGGTATTTCGCTCTACGCTACATGCGGCCCAACTGGACGGTGGATTTCCGTGGGCGGGTCGGTGACTCTCGCTTGACGTCGGGGCTCTCCGGGCGCCTAGGATGGGTGCCGATACCAGGAATCGTGGTTGCCGGGGACGCCCGTTGGTCTCGGCACGATGCGGAGCGGTCGTCACTCGTCGGAGTGGGAACCGTGGGCCTTTACGGTGGAGCCTTCTCGCTCGTGGGTATGGTGCAGTATGGTGATGAGGTACAGGCACCATCGATCTCCTTTGATTCCACTCAGAAAACTGTAGATCGATCGATACGGGCTGGGCTCAGTACTCAGCCGCTGTCGGGGCACGTCGGAATAGAGTGGAGAGAACCCTATCTGCCACTGCCTTTTCCCGAAGTGGGCGTGATCTCCAGCTTCGACACCACTCGTGCTGCGACATACCTGGTGGCAGATGTGAGGCTTGCGTCATCGAGGGCACTGGCGATCGATGGCTGGTACTCTTCTCCACTCGTTGGTGATCCGGGAAACCTACAGCCGCCGAGCCATACCCGCATCCAGATTACGTACCGCTCAAAGTTCTGGCGCACATTCCGGAGCGGCGCATTTGATTTCAAAGTGCAGATGGCGGCGGAGTTTTGGACTGACGGGGTCGGCGGATATGACATCGCCGAATCTCCCATGGAACTTCCCGGGGCAACGTTCTGGGATGCGTTCGTCCAATTCCAGCTGGTCGATTTTGTCGCCTTCTGGAACTTCAGGAACATGTACAACTCCAAGGAGACGTATTTCCCGGGTCTGGAATACCTCAAGAGAGCCGTGCAGATCTATGGAGTGAAGTGGGAGTTTTCGAGTTGACCTGGGCCGCCTAATTGCCACGGACCAGTTTCAGCCTCTCTTCCTCTACGGTTCCAAACCCGGGTTTCACCGCGCGGCCTGAAAACCGCACCCGTTGGGACATCAAAAGCCAGGAGTCGAACGCAGTGGTGAATGTGCCATGCTCCAACTACCTTTCAATGCTATACTTTTTCGTGGCTCAAGGATGTGATAAGTGCCCAGATCGATGACCGGCTACGGCCTGGCGACCGGTGCCGCAAACGGCGGCAAAATCCAGGTCGAGATAAGAACTGTAAACCACCGCCACTTCACTGCGAATCTCAAGCTGGCCTCTCCGCTTCAATCGTTGGAGGGCGACGTCCGCAGGGCAATACACGAGCAGATTCACCGGGGACACGTAACGATAACCGCCAGATGGCTCGAAGAGCCTGAACGGCCAGGTGCGGCCAAGGTAAACCTTGACCGCGCCAGAGAAGTGGTTGAGGCGCTGGGCGAGTTGAAGGCGGAACTCGAATTGCCCGGGGAAATCGATTTGTCGTTTGTGGTGCGACAGCCGGAAGTGTTCACGATTGTGGCTGAGGAAGCCCCAACGGTTGATGGTGTGGCGTTGTTGAGTGTAGTCAGCCGGGCTCTCGGCGGAGTCACAGAGACTCGCGACAGGGAAGGCGCTTGCCTTGGCGACGAGTTGGACAACCAACTTGGCGAACTAGCCAGCCTGTTGGCGACGGTCGAGGAACGTGCTCCGGAACGGGTGATTGCCGAACGGGAGCGGTTGCGGGCCGCGGTTGGGGAGTTGCTCGAGGGACGCCCAGTTGACGACGATCGCCTGAGTCTCGAGATAGCGCTCCTCGCAGACAAACTCGATGTGAGCGAAGAGACGGTTCGCCTGAAGACGCACATTGGGGCATGTCGGGAGGTCCTCAACAAAGATGGCCCGATAGGACGGGAGTTGACTTTTTTGGGACAAGAGTTGTTGCGGGAGACGAACACGATCGGGTCGAAGGCGAACGATGCGAAGATCGTCCAGGCGGTGATCGACATGAAGTGTGTGCTCGAAAAATTCCGGGAACAGGTGGAGAACATCGAATGAAGCCATTCATATTTGTGCTGTCTTCACCGTCCGGCGGCGGCAAGACCACGATCGCGAGGGCGTTGCTCACTGCGCGAGAGAATCTGGGGTTCAGCACTTCAGCGACCACTAGGGAACCGCGAGCTGGAGAGAAGGACGGCGTCGACTATCATTTCATGAACGTCGAGGAATTCAGGAAACGGCGCGAGCGAGGTGAATTCCTCGAGTGGGCTGAGTATTCTGGCAACCTTTACGGTACGTTGGAGGCGGAGGTTGATCGTGTGCTTGGTGAAGGGAGTCACGCGGTTCTGGACATCGAGATCGAGGGCGCAAGGCTGGTGCGCGAGCGCCGCTCGAACGTCGTGAGTATCTTTGTCCTTCCGCCATCTGCAGAGAAGCTCGTGGAGCGGTTGGTGGGTCGGGACAAGGATACCGCTGATACGAAGGTGCGCGCGCGTCTCGAGCGAGCACTCGAGGAAGTGCGTGAAGCGTCGGAATACGACTATGTGGTCGTCAACGATGAGAAGACGCAGGCAGTCTCGGAGGTTGCAGCGATCATCGACTCAGAATCACGTCGGCCTGGCCGTGTGCTGGACTTGGACGAGAACCTGGTCGAGTTGCAGAGGGGCCTCCGCGCGATAATTGACCGAATGGAGCAGTAGGGGAGCGATAGATGCATATCATCACACCAATTGACGTAGCAGAAAAGGCGGGGAACAAGTATTTGGGGGTTCTGGTCGCTGCCAAGTTCACGCGTTACGTGAACGATTTTCCGCGCGACCGATCGGTTCCGCTGAAGAAGAAGCTCACGACACAGGCCCTCGAGGAACTTGCCTCAGGTGAGTTGACCTATCGCCTCGTTCGTCGGAGACGCCAGGAGACGTGATTGCCAACCGGCGCGTCCTCGTAGGCGTGTCGGGCGGCATTGCCATCTACAAGACATGTAACGTCGTCCGACAACTGACCGAGGCGGGCGCGGCGGTTGATACCGTGATGACGGCCTCCGCGGCCGAATTCGTGCGGCCAGTTACCTTCGAAGCCCTCTCAAAACGACCGGTACTCACCTCTTTGTGGGAGCGCGATCAGGCGCTGTCTCACATTCACCTCGGTGAAGATTCTGAGCTGATCTTGTTGGCACCAGCCACCGCGAACCTGTTGGCCAAAGCGGCAAACGGGATCGCCGATGATCTTCTGACCGCAATTCTACTTGCCTGTGAAGCGCCGGTGTTGGCGGCGCCGGCGATGAACGATAGGATGTGGGCCAATGTCGCGACGGAGCGGAACGTCGCAAGACTTTCGGAGCGAGGGTGGCGATTTGTTGGCCCGGCGGTCGGTGATCTTGCCGAAGGACCCAGTTCCAGACCAGGTCGGATGGCTGAACCCGACGAAATCGTGGCCCGTGCGGTTCGGATGCTTCGGGCCCCGACGAGTACTTTGGACGGAAAGAGTGTTTTGGTGACTGCTGGACCCACCAGGGAGAAGATCGATCCGGTGCGGATGATCTCAAATCCGTCCAGCGGGCTGATGGGATATGCGGTAGCCGAAGCGGCTTTCTCCCGTGGTGCAGACGTGCGCCTGGTGACAGGACCATGCCAAATCGCAGTGCCGCACGGAGTCGACGTCGTTCGAGTTGAGACGACTGATGAACTCCGAAAAGCTGTCGGAGAGAGTCTCGGCGCCGCCGACGTTCTGGTGATGGCAGCGGCGCCTGCGGACTATAGGCCCGTCTCGGCCAGCGATCAGAAGCTGCCGAAGACCGAAGGTGCCCGATCGATCGAGCTGGAACCTACCACCGACGTGCTCATCGCCACCGCCGCTCGGCGACGCGAGGGCGCGGTGATTGTCGGTTTTGCCTTGGAGTCGGAAGACGGGGTTGCCCTCGCTAGAGAGAAGTTGGTGCGTAAGCGGCTCGATCTCATTGTGTTGAACATGGCGCGCGAACCGGGCTCGGGCTTCGAAACATCATCCAACCGAGTATCGCTGATTACCAAAGATGGCGTTCAAGAGTTACCGCAATTGCCAAAGCTGGAGGTCGCCGAGCAGCTCCTGGATCGGGTCGAGAAGTTGTTATGAGCGAAGCCGATGAGTTGCTGAGGAGGTACTTGAAGCAGCGGGAGGACTTGGGTGAGGGGCCGATAGTGCTGCGGCAGGGGTGCAGCGGGGCAGAGGGACAGGGGATACAGCAGGCGCAGAGGGGCAGAGTTGCAGAGGGGCAGGAACCTGCCGCTCCTGCAACCCCTGCGTCGGTGACTGGGGTGGAGACAGGGGGGCTGCAACGGGATGTGGTGGGCACCGAGGCGCTCCCCCGCGGCATAATGATTCAGCCCCCATCAACAGATTTGTTCACCGACGATGACGGTGGCGGGTGGAGCGACCTAGAGCAGGTGGTTGCTGCCGTGAGCGAATGTGAGCGTTGCCGACTTTGCGAAGCTCGCACAAATACGGTGCCTGGGGAGGGGTCGAGTGATGCGCGGTTGGTTGTCGTCGGTGAGGGCCCCGGCGCTCGAGAGGATGAGACGGGGCGACCATTCGTTGGTCGCGCGGGCGAGCTGCTCACGGACATACTCAGGGCGATCGACCTCGAACGTGATGCTGTCTTTATCTGCAACATCGTGAAGTGCCGGCCGCCGTCCAACAGGACGCCGCGGCAAGAGGAAGTTGACGCGTGCGTGCCCTACTTGTACCGGCAACTTGAAATTGTGCGTCCCGATGTCATACTTGCCATGGGTAGCACGGCGGTTTCGACTCTGCTCGGGCGCAAGCAGTCGCTCGGGTCGTTCAGGGGCAAGGTTCACTCATTTCGCGGAATGCCGCTGGTGGCCACATATCACCCTGCAGCCTTGCTGAGGAATCCGAACTGGAAGAGGCCTACTTGGGATGACGTCCGCATTGCCCGTCGACTCCTCGACGAATAGCAACGAATCGCTGCCGACTCGAAAGGCTCCGTGGAGTCCTGAAGCCGAACAGGCAGTGATCGGCGCCATGCTGCTTGACGCAGATG
>JBDGYW010000265.1:0-8285 GCA_039588935.1 Gemmatimonadota bacterium
CGTGGACGAGACTCACGGACGGAGGCAATGGAATTCCGGACCACCATCCAGTACGTGTCGTTCGCGAAGATCGTGGCAGACAGGGACTCCTATATGCCGGCACAGAGTTCGGCATGTATGTCTCGTTCAACGACGGTGGGAACTGGCAGTCTCTTCAGCTCAACCTGCCCATCACTCCCGTAACCGGAATGGAGCAAAGCCACGACGACCTCATCATTTCTACGCAAGGCCGTTCCTTCTGGGTGCTTGATGACGTGACGCCTCTGAGACAGATCACGGGTGAGGTGGCGGCGTCGGGGGTACATCTGTACCAGCCGCGATCTGCCTACAGAGTGAACTCGGGCGGCTCGAACGGTGATGTCGACCCCGATCCGCTACCGGGGAGAGCGATCATTCACTACTACCTCGCCGCCGCGCCCCGGGAGCCCGTCTCGCTCGAGATTCTGGATCCGGACGGTAACGTGGTCCGGAACTTCAGCAGCGATTCGGCGGCGTCCGAGGACAACAACGAATCGCCCATCTTCGCGAACGCCGGGATGAACCGTGCCACCTGGGACCTAATGTACCGTGGCCTCAACACGGTCGAAGGAACCGTGCTCTGGGGATACGGTGGTGGGGTGAAAGCGCCTCCGGGATCGTATCAGGTGCGTCTTGGCGCAGGTGGAGAAACGCAGACACAGTCCCTTGAAGTCCTCAAAGACCCGCGTTTGGAGAACGTGACGCAGCGAGACTTTGATGAGCAGTTCCGTCTGGCGATTGCGATACGCGACACCTTGAATCAAGTGTACGACGCCATCCGGCAAACCCAGTCGGTACGAGCACAGGTGGCGTCGGCACAAGAGAGAGTCGAAGTGGCCGGCCTCACTGTCGAATTCGGTGGGATCGCGGATACGATATCGGCGGGGCTCACCGATATAGAGGAAACGTTGATGCAAACGAAGAATCAGAGCGGCCAGGATCCAATTCGTTTTGCCCCGATGCTCGACAATCAGTTTGTCGCGCTATACGAGTACGTGACAGGAGTCGATGGATATCGATACGGCGGAGCAGAAGGTAGACCTACGCAAGGTGCGATGGATCTCTTCGCCGACTTGAACCTTCGCTGGGTCGACTTACGCAGTCGACTGACCATGATCCTCGAATCCGAGGTAAATGAGTTCAACGCAATGTTGCAGCATAGTGGGGTTCCCGGCGTGACGGTGCCGGGTGGAGTGAGGGACTTGATACCGTAGGAAGCAGACACGCATGTGCGGGAGAAGCGGGAGATCAGTGTAGCCATGCGAGCTGTCTCCCGCTCCTCCTACCTCTCCCGAAGCGTTTTAGTGAAGCGCCTCTAGTGCCTCGATTATCTGTTCGTTGGTGGGTCGAATGCTATAGTCGACCTCGATGAACGACCAGCGTACAACCCCTGCCTTATCGATCACGAATGTGGCTGGATGAGGTACCTGAAAACGCCCACCGCCAGCGCCGTCAGGATTGAATATCCCGTAGCGGTTGATCACTCGAAGGTCCAGGTCAGAGAGAAACGGAAAGTCGGAGGCCACGCTGTCCTCTTCCGCGATATTCTCCATCATCTGCAGCAAATTCTCTTTGGTGTCTGGTGATACCGCGAGAATCTCGGTGTCATGCTTCTGCTGTTCGGTCAGCAGAGTCTTCAGCTTCACGAGCTGACGATTGCAGTAGCCTCACCAATGTCCCCGATAGAACACGAGAACGACGTTCTTGTTATCGCGGAAATCGGAAAGGGTCAGCGTGTCGTTGTTCATTGCCTCCAGAGAAAAATCGGGGGCCGTGGAACCGACGGCAATCCGTTCGAGATCGGTCGGTGCCAGGTCGAACCCATCGACTGGCCCCAGCTGAACAGGGGCTTGCTCCCCAGTGCAGGCAACTACGAGAGCCGCTCCGATCGCGGTGAGTACTGACAGTCCTTCTGTCTGGGTCTTGAGATTCACTGAGAGACGCTCCTTTTCTTGCTGCCGGGAAGATAGGCGCTTCCTTCGCGTGGAATGTTTCGAGTTCTTGTATTTTGGCACCTGTTCGTCAATTTTGGTACCCCTCGCGCGCAACGAGGACTTGCTGCATTTTTGCCGCCCATGTCCGAACGGCAGCAAATACCAACCCGTCACATGCGGCGTGTGATCGGCTTACCGCATGCAACTGCGATGGTCGTTGGCACCATCATCGGTGCGTCGATCTTCGTACAGCCCTCGGAGATCACGGGCCAGGTACCGTCGCTCGGTGGTGTGCTGACCGTATGGCTGTGCGCGGGCCTGCTCACATTGGTCGGTGCGTTGGTGTGCGCCGAACTCGCCGCGTCGTTCACGGAATCCGGTGGTGTGTACGTGTATCTGCGAGAAGCGTTTTCACCGTCTCTCGGCTTCCTCTGGGGATGGGCGATGTTCTGGTGTATGCACTCCGGGATCATCGCGGCGATCGCCGTTGTCTTCGCGAGATACACGGCGTACTTCGTTCCGGTTGGAGATGTTGGGATCAAGCTCATTGCAGTGTTGGCCATCCTGATCCTCTCGGCTATCAACTACATCGGGGTGAAGCACGGCAGCATCCTGCAAAGCCTTTTCACTCTTGGAAAAGTCTTAGCCATACTCCTCATCATAGTGCTCGGTTTCGCGTTCGGATCGCGGCTCCCAGAACACTTTGTTGCGTCTAGTTCAACGACACATGCGTCGATCAGCGACTTCCTGACTGCCATGATTGCGGGACTGTTCGCGTTCGGCGGCTGGCACATGGTGACCTACAGTGCCGAGGAGACCGTCAACCCGAAATCGACGATTCCGCGTGCATTGCTGATCGGCACAATGATTGTTACTGCGTGTTACATCGGGATGAACACCGTTTACATGTATGTGTTACCGCTCGACGCCGTATCGACCTCGACGAGAGTAGCGGCTGACGCGGCAGATGTGCTCCTGGGTTCCGGTGGTGGAGCCCTAATGTCATCGATAGTAATGTTCTCGACTTTTGGCGCCGTGAGTGGAATCGTCTTGGTCGGACCACGGGTGTACTACTCGATGGCGCGTGACGGTCTGTTGTTCCGGTGGATGGCGGAGATTCACCCCAAGTACCGCACTCCCCATCGTGCGATAGTGCTCCAAGCTGTCTGGTCCGCGGTACTCGTAGCGACCGGAACTTATCGCGTGTTGTTCACACGAGTGATCTACACGGAATGGCTTTTCTTCGCCTTGATGGCGGTTGGTCTCCTGGTGCTTCGGCGTCGAGGGAAACTCGAGGGTCGTCAGGCGTCGATCGGCTCAGCATTTCTTCCCGGGGTTTTTTCGATCGCATCGCTAGCGATAGTGGGGAATCAGATCGTGTCGGACCCGGTTGAGAGCGTTATCGGCTTGTCTCTTGTGCTCGCCGGTTTTCCGGTGTACTTCATCTGGGCACGGAGCAGTTACACGAGGGAGGACGCGCAGTGACCGTTATCGACTTCCACAATCACTTTTATCCACCCGAATACCTCGATGCAGTAAAGGCGGGGCCGAGCAAGATCCAGGTTACGACCGACAGGCTCGGCAATCCCGTGCTTCATTCTCCTGGAGACAAGAACTACGTGGTGCCGGGGCACCGCGACATCGAATACCGCCAGCGGGTTCTCGATGAAGCTGGAATCGACATGCAGGTGCTTACACTCACTACACCCGGTCCCGTGATCGAAGAGCCGGACTTCGCAATATCCCTGGCACGTACCGTGAACGACGCCTTGGCTCGGATCGTTGCTGAGCGACCGACACGGTTCACAGCGCTTGCTACCCTACCGCTCAACAATCCGGAGGCATCGGTTGTTGAGGCCGAGCGTGCGATGTCGGAGCTGGGGTTCAAGGGGTTCATGCTATTCAGCAATGTGAACGGTGTGGCTCTTGCGGACCAGCGATTTTGGCCGCTCTATGAGAGAGTAAACGACGCGGGCGCGGTGCTGTACATACACCCTACCTTTCCGGTTGGTGTGGAAGCGATGACCGAGTACTGGTTGATGCCGCTCGTGGGGTTCGTCTTCGATACAACGCTGGCGGCAGCGGCCATCGTGTTCAGTGGTGTGGCCAAGCGTTACCCGAAGATTCGGTGGGTACTTGGTCATCTCGGTGGTGCGACCCCATATCTGGCGGAGCGTCTCGATAGAGGCTACCACGCGTATGAGGTGTGTAGAGCCAACATAGACAGACCGCCCAGTGAGTACTTGAGGCAATTCTACTACGACTCGGTAAACTTCGACGCGGACGCGCTCGCCCTGGCAATCAAGTTCGCCGGTGTCGACCACATTCTTGCCGGCAGCGATTACCCACACTTGATAGGCAGTCTGAAACAGATGGTGGCAAGCGCGCAGGGGCTCCACCAATCGGACGAAGACATCGCGAAGATCCTTGGTGGCAATACCGCCAGGCTATTGAGACTGTGAGAGATCAACCGGCTATGTGAAGCTGTCCAGAGGGGCGGACACAATGGCAGACAAACCAAAGAAAGACTCCGACGAGGGAGTGAAGCGTTTTCTGACGGATTTTCGGTCGCACACCGAACGGCGCTCATTTGACGAAAGACGAACTAGTGAACGCCGTAGCAGCAGTGGAGGGGTCAACGATGACCGCCGCGGGGACGATGACCGCCGCGACAGGTACGACCGCCGGGAAATGTTGCTGGACCGAAGGCGAGGTACTCCAGAGCAGTTCATCCGTGAGCACGTGGAGTGGATACGCGAGGCACTCCGCAATGCCGAGACGGAAGTTGCCTGCCCACGATGTGAGGGAGATCTATTGCTGGGCCCCCCAATCAGACGAGGAGCAAAGTCAGTTCGGGAGGTACACTGCACAGCGTGCCGGCACCGCGTGCTAATGCCTGATGTTCCGGCGGATCTGGACTAGGGCATTAGGATTGTGGAGGATGGCGGCCTGATTACTTGAAACGTCTGCTACGGTTCGGGGGGCTCACTGAGCAAGAGAGAGTTGGCGACGTACCCAAGGCGCCGCCCGTCAAGGAAGACCTCCCAAAAACCTGACTCGAATCTGCCAACTTCGAGGCGCACTCCAGGGTTCAACTGCTGCTCCACCGGCGCCCTTCCACTTGGATCTCGTCGCACGTTTACCCATGTCGCGGTCCAACGGGTAGTCGAACGCGCGGTCGTTTCTACCTGTTCAGGAACGGTCAGTGGCGTTGCCACGACGATAGGTGATGCTCGGACGACGGCGTCTATCGCGGGAGTGTCAACCGAATCTCCGAGAACCACATCGGCTTGCGGCGGCGCAATTTCAGGTGGTTCCGTGGTCAATGGTGGTGGTGCAGTCGCCAAGTCTGTTGCGCCACTACCGTCAGGCACCAGCTTGACAATCGCAAAGACCAGGATGACCGCTCCGATGGGTACAGCCGCTACCAACAGATTGAACGTGCGCTTCGGAAAATCAACACCACAGTGAGGGCACACGTTGGCTTTGGCTGAGATCTTCTGGCCGCACTTCCTGCAGGTAACCTGAGGTCCCAGCTGACCTTCCTTCAACCGTTGTTCACGCAGCGAATACGAGCATTTCGGGCACATCGAGGCAAGACTCGAGACGTTCTTTCCGCATTGCGGGCAAGCCATCAGGGGCATGTGGGCCTCACCTAGACAACGAATTCAACGCGGCATTCTGCCGCATGTCAGGTCGAACTTGGTTGGCACGGTTCACGGCCTTTCCAGAAGCCCGTGCGCGCACGGCCTGGATGCTCCAAAGTAGTGCACGCGACGTCTCGACGGAACAGAGCACCTTGGGAGGAATAGAGCATTCGATATCGCACTAGTCGCTTGACCGGCCCTGGGTTCTTGTTCATGCCTCATATCTTCGCTCCGTCCTACCGCCCTCCTGTCAGCGCTTCTTCGTTCAAATTCACTTTTCTGATTACATCAGCAAACCGGGGATCGTTCCTCACCGGGTCGAAGATCGGTGATGCCAACGGCTCCGACCCGAGGAACGGGTCGTGGGCGTCGGCTGCACGGTCGAGCCAGAGAAGCGCTGCGGTGTAGTCTTCTAGGCCGAGATACACCCGAGCGATGGCGGTGGCGTTGCCTGTAGCGAGGTCGGTGGAATCGATTGACTGGAGGACTTCTCGCGCTCGGCTTGTCTGCCCAGAGACAGCGTATGCATATCCAAGCAAGCCGTGCACGGTAGCCACACCTTCGGCGAGTTCCCGGGCAGTCTCCAGTTCCGGGATCGCTTCACGTGCTCTACCGGTATACAGATAGACGGCCCCCAACATGAATCGGGCAACAGGCGTATGCGGGTCCAGGGCGACTGCATGTTGCGCGCGTTCGACTGCTGCGTCCGCGTCGCCAGCGACAGCGAGGGCGATTGCCTGCAACGCCGCCATCACCGGAGACACCGGATCGAGTTCGGTCGCGCGATCGAACGAGGCAATCGCCTCTTCGATTCGGCCATTCATGAGGAGGTTCTCGCCGTACCACTGATGCGCAGTGGCATTTCGTGGATCGATGGAAATCGCTTTGCGAAGGTCCTGTTCAGCCTCTGACCAGCGCCACGCGCTATTGAGCAGGCCGCCGCGAGAGACGAACGCTCCGACCAGCGTGCTGTCGAGCGCTATAGCCCGGGAGACCGCCCGCAACGCAAGCGGAAGCACGGAGTCGAATGGTGTCGCGGAATAGAGCGGCATCAGTCCATACACGTCAGCTATCCCCGTAAACGCGTCAGCGTAGCCTGGATCCCGGGAGACTGCCTGTTCGAAGAACTCGAGCGCGCGACTCAGGCCGTCGGCGCCGCGCTGTTGGAAGAAGAATCGGCCCCGTAGATAGAGGTCGTATGCCTCGAGATTGTCGGTGCCGCGTGCGGGGGTGACGTTGGCCGCCAACGTACCTCCAAACCTGTCTCGCAATGCGCCTACAATCGCCCGGGTGAGCGTGTCCTGTACGGCGAACACGTCACTCATTTGCCGCTCGTACGTTTCCGACCACATCGTGAGACCGTCATTGACACTGATGAGCTGGGCGGAGAGGCGCAGGCGGTTTCCTTCGCGTCGTACGGTGCCTTCCAGCAGAGTGGTTACGTTGAGTGCCTCTCCAATTTCACTCGGCGTCGTGTTGCGTCCTTTGAATGAGAAGGCGGCGGTGCGAGATGCCACACGAACGCCCGGCACCTTGTTGAGTGCGCTGGTCAGTTCGTCGGTCATGCCGTCGGCAAAGTAGGCATTTGACGTATCGCCTCCGATGTTCACGAATGGTAGCACGGCGATAGATCGTTGAGCTTCAGGCGCAGGGGAAGGTCCTGTGTCACCACTCCGCCCAAGCCAGAACGCTGTCCCGGCAGCAACAATCACGAGAGCCACGAATCCTGCTGCAATAATGCTCTTCCGTGAATGCGGGCGACTCCCAACGCCCGACTCGAAGGATGGCTGCGTGACGGTAACAGTGGGTCCGCTCAAGATCATTGGGTCTTCGAGCACCTCGACAAGCTCCGAAGCCGACTGCGGTCGTAGGGCCGGATCCTTCTCCAGACACCGCATCACCAGGCCTGCCAGCTTCGCGGACAAAGCTGCATTCTGTTGCTCCAGCGGAACCGGGTTCACGGTCAGGTGCGCCGCCATCAACGCCTGCAACGACAGGTCGTGGAAGGGCGGATCTCCGGCGAGCATCTCGTATGCCATCACACCGAATGCGTAGATATCGGCTCGATGGTCGGTAGCGGCATCTCCGGCAACCTGTTCCGGTGCCATGTAGGTCGGTGTGCCCAATGACGTCCCTACGCTGGTGAGCGTCCCCGGCTCGCCACTGATGACACTCCGTGCGGAACTCAACGCTTTTGCGACTCCGAAGTCGGCAAGTGTTGCGGAGCCGGAGGTGAGCAGCACGTTGTCCGGCTTGATGTCGCGGTGCACGATGCCGCGCTCGTGCGCGTAGCTGAGTGCCCGTGCGACATCCCTCAGAATGCTGATTGTGTGACGCGCCGATATCGACCCGGAGTGCTCGATCTTTCTCCGCAGTGATTCGCCCTCGACGTAAGGCATCACGAAAAACGGCAGGCCGTCGATTTCACCCGCGCTGATCACGCCGACGATGTGTGGGTGCTGCAGTCCTGCCGCGAGCATGATCTCGCGTTTGAAACGATCAACGGACACGCCTGCAGCCAGTTCGCGGGGTAGAACCTTTACGACCACCCTGCGCCCGAGCGAGTTGTCCATCGCGACGAAAACGCGCGACATCCCGCCACCGCCGAGCTCGTGCTCAACCGTATGGTCTGTCCCTAAGATCTCTTGCAGGCGGTCGCGTAGCTCCATTGTTCCAACTTGTGTCT
>JBDGYW010000266.1:0-13120 GCA_039588935.1 Gemmatimonadota bacterium
CCACAACTCGAACCTCGGCAAAGACCTGGCGATGTTCGATGGTGCCGCGTATATCGCGGGCTACCCCATCATCTACATCCCGCAGCTCGACGACGATTCGACGAGCGACCCGGTCTACGCCGTGGATCACTCGACGTTCTACCCGGTGTGCCTGAAGGGCGATTACCTTCGGGAAAGCGGCCCGAGCCCGGGCGAGTCCCACAATACGTGGAACTGCTTCACCGACCTGACTTACAACTTCCTCAACGTGGACCCGCGTCGTTCCGGCGTGGCGGCCAAGTCCGACCCGGCGTAAGGGAGCGGAAGCGTGAGGAAGACTGACTAAACCAACCACTGAAACAGGAGTGTAATAATCATGGGTGGAACTGTAAGACTTTCCGCCGAAGGAACTGTCAATCGCGGGCTGAGCCCCGAGATTTGGCAGGCATACGGCTTCATCGGCACGACCAATGATCCGTCGAGGAAGCCGTTCTTCTTCGATGACTTCGCCGGCGGTCCGGTGTTGGCCAGCGCTACGGCGCAAGCGGCGTATAAAACGCTGCAAGAAGGGGGATCTCTCATTCAGCAGTACACGGTCGTCGACAACGCCCAGGAAGAATTCGGCGTCCTGGTGTTCGACACCAACGATGCCGACAACGAGGAGACCCACCTTGAGTTGGGTGGAGGCGTAGCCGGCCTGGTTCGCCTCGACGACACTGCTGGCTCCCGTTCCGTCGTGGCTTGGGAGGCTCGCATCAGGCGGACCACTGTGCTCGACAACGAACTGGTGTTCGCTGTCGGTCTTGGCGAGCCGGGTTTCGCGGCTACCAACGCACTTGTGGACGACACGGGCGCAATGGTCGCCGCCGGCAAGGATTTCGTCGGCTTCCAAACCCTTGCAGCGTCGAACGAGGAAATCGACGCGATCTACACCATCGGTGGGACCGCCACGGTCAATCAGGTGAAGGACAACGCGGGCACTGCCGTGGCTGCGACCTACAACAAGCTGGGATGCGTGTTTGACCCGCTGCAAGCCGACGGTGAGAAACTGCGCTACTACATCGACGGCGCAGAGATCACCTACGGCACGAAAGTGACGGACGCGGTGATTGCGGCGGGCACAGCCTTCCCGACTGATGAGGAAATGACGCTGGTGCTGCTTTCCAAGAATACGGATGGTACGCCTGCGGAACACAACCTGTTCATAGACTGGTGGGCTGTGGGATCGTATCTCGTGGACGGGTAAACCTCCCACCTCGCGTGGGCCTCGCGCCCCCGGCGGCCCGTAGCGGTCGCCGGGGGCAATACAAGGACGCCGGTTTCCACGGCCGAAGACGCGGCCGGGCAACTTCGCCAACCGGACCATCACCCCCGATGTAAAAGGGTCTTTCAATGAGTTCTGCAAACATTCTGCGACTGCTTCGCGATGCGCTTGCCCTCAACAACGAGCGCCTGGATCTGGTTTCCGGTGACGTGCTCAAGGTTCGCCCGAACACGGACGACACCGGCTCGGTCAACATCGGCGACGGTACCTATGACATGGATGTGAAGGTGTTTCTCGGCAGCACGACCGAATACGCGCTGTTCGACGTTGGCAACAGTCAGCTTGATCTCCAGTGCCCATTGGCGATCACGGGTGATTTGACAGTCACGGGTGCTACGGCATTCACGGATACGGTGGTAGCGGCGGAACATGGCATAGGGGCTATTGGCACCGCTCTCGCTCCAGCCACCTCCCGCCGAACGGTGAACGGCACGATCATCACCGAGATCAAGATCGACTTGACTGGCCTGACCAGCGTGGCCACGGCCAACGATATTATCGGCTTGACAGGCGGTTCCAAACCTGCCTATATCGGTCGCAACGTGGTCGCTACTAACGGTATCATCTACAAGATCGAGATGTGCTGCCTGGAGGTGCCGGCAACTGGTGACACCGACATAGATTTGGTGTCGGGATCGGCGGCTGACGACGAGTACGACGGTGCGGTGACAAATGCAGCGATTGACATCAACGGCGGCACCTGGGCGGCTGGCACAACGGTGGAGCAACTCCTACCGGCCGTGACCACCAACTACTACTGGTACCTCACAACTGGTGCGGGTGCCACTGCGGCCACCTATACGGCGGGTCAATTCCTCATCCGCTTCTATGGGCACGCGCTTCTGGCATAAACCATTGGCGTTGGGCGGCCCCAGCGCCGCCCGATGCCTTTTTGAAGGAGAACGCCAATGGCCTTCGATCCGACTTCTGACGACAAGTTTGGCATGGTTGCCCTAAACGCGACCACCGAAGTCGAGCTTGCGCTTGATGTCAGGTATCAGTACAAGCTGATCCACACGGGAGACGACGTGTCGGGCAACGACGATGCCGCGTCTGCATTGTCTGCATGGATATCGACCCTGTCTGGCACGATCACGGCAGACGGGTCAGTCGAAGACGAAAAGTACGAACTGCTGACAGACACGTCGGAAACCTTTGGACCGGGTATCAGCATACTCTACATCGTGTCCACGGCCACCGCCGACGCTGTGTTGAAGGTTGTCCGTATTGGCAGCCCGACCACGTCCTATTAAGGAATGACGAATGGGCGTCCAGCAAAGGTATTTCCAGGTGTTTGCGGATGACGGCGATGTTGAAGCCGCGACCGCCCTTGGCGCGGAAGGCGAAAACATTGCGTGTGCGCCTGCTACATCGCTCCGCGTTCGCGAGCAGATGCTTGGGACGGCAGGAGGGTACGCCAACTTTTTCACGCTGTTCTGTGATCTGAACGGAGGAACGGCTCAGCAAGTTACCACGACTTCCAGCATTGTGAAGCTGGTCACTGGCACACCCACGGATGACGCTACTACCGCGCAGTTGCTCACGGGCGCTGAGGCTTTCGTAGCTGGACGGTACGACGAAGACGGCACGATGACTGCGATTACCATTGCAGAGAACGAGATTACTGAGTGCGAGTGGTGCGTCCAGGTCGTGTCCGGGGATGTGAGTGCTGGTGACGTGGTGAAATTCTATGTCCGCGACAATGCCGGGGCTTCCTTCACTAACAGCGATCCGCCGGAAGTTACCGTGTCGGCAATATCCTTCGACATCACTTCCGACAAGGTTGGCATGGTGGCCCTGTGCATGGACACCGAAATGTCGCTGACGCTTGATCCAAGGTATCGGTACAAGATCGTTCACACGGGTGTTGATGCGAACGGAAATGGCGATACCGAATCACAATTGTCTGCGTGGCTATCGACCTTGTCCGGAACGATCACGGCGGATGGGTCAGTGGAAGACGAGAAGTACGAACTATTGACCTCCACCAACGAAACCTTCGGGCCAGGCATCAGCGCGCTCTATGCGGTTTCCACGGCCGCAGCCGCGGACGCCGTACTGAGAGTCGTTCGCATTGGCACCCCCACACAATCCTACTGAGGCACCCCATGAAGTCCCGTATGCCCGACGATTACCAGATTCCCGATGACCCCGACGATGGCCGAATGGATGCGGCATACCTCCGGTCCTGCCTTGGCCTACGGGGCAAGCCAGGCGATACCCCGCCGGAATTGCCGCCCGCGGTACGCCGGGCGCACTATGACATGGCTCGGTCGCTCTCAATCCTGGGCGCGACCGGGCCCACGGGAATGGACCCCACCCAACTGGCGATGGTGGTGGGCTTGGCATTTCGGGAGGGGGTGCAGGCGGAAGACGAGGAACCGGACTATTCGTTCCCTGCCTATGAAGCCACGCCGGGAGAAAAGGTGGTGATTCACTGGCGGAAGAAGGACCGTCCGGCGCATTTCCTTGGCATTCACAACGACCGGATACGGTGCGATTTCCGGAAGAGGGTGAATTCCCTGACGTGGCCGAGAACATCAACGAACCCGCAGAGGCGTAGTCATGGCGTCGATCCAGCTCTATCAGTTCTTCGCGGTGGATGTCGACGAGCGATCGGTCACGGGTGGGTCGCTGTCTCGCGCCAAGAGCATCACCCTCGCGGACAACGAGGTGTCCGACCAGACCTTCAAAGTCGGCCCGGCGGCGGCCGTGAAGATATGGGACAAGACCGAGAACGAGGCGATGGGAGACTTCGATTTCCTGTGGCTGGAGTCGGACTTGGACGTGCTGATCCAATTCACCACGGACGCCGGGACTTCAGACGCCTACGACGTGAAGGAACTGAAGGGATCGGGTACGGCAGGGCAGATGGGGCCCGCCGTTGTGCTGGGTTCAGACGACACGCAAGTGCTGGATGGCTCGATCGACACGTTCGACGGGACCGCAGACACGATCGATGAGATTTGGGCGTACAACGAAGATGACACGGATACCGCGCGAGTACGGAGGGTCGTGGCAACATGAGCGAAACCACCGACTACGATCTTGTCCGAAGCGAAATCGCCAGCTTCATCGGCACGCCCGAAGCGCGGTGGGATAGCCGAACGTCCATCGACGTAGAATCGTCGATCCGCAAGGGGATTGACGCGGTTGTCCATAACACCGTGTCTCACCAATGGTCCTGGATGCGGCCGACTTACCGATTCAAGACGGCCGACGGCCAGCGGCACTACACGTTGCCGCTGGACTTCGAGCAGTTCATCGGGGACATCTACTTCGATGGCGAGGAGTACGGCTACAGCTCGATCACGCAGCTTCCATCGGGTCGCGTGGCCCAGATATATAACGAGTACGAGAACACGGGCGTGCCAACGACCTACGCTCTGGAGGTTCTTGCCCACGACGGAACGACGCAGCAGCATCAACAGCTAGTCTTGCAGCCGACGCCGGACGGCGAATACTCGCTTGTTGGCCCATATCAAGTGGGCCCGATTCGGACCCTAAGTACACAGAGACCGTACTTTCCAGGTGGACCGGAGTCCCGGGAGCTTTTCATTGCCTCCTGCCTGGCGGCGGCGGAATCGAAGTTCATGGATCAGCCCATGACAGACAAGCAGGTTGCGTTCCAATCTGCCTTGGCGGGTGCAATCGGCAGAGACCATCGGAGCAGCCGAGAAACCTTGGCCAGATGGGAGGGCGTCGAAGCCGGGACCGAGATTGGCACCGTTGGAAACTCAGCACAACATACCTCGGTGGCACGGAGGTGTGATCGGTGCCGCCTAAACTCAGGATTCTTGAACTACGATTCCCAACCATGGGGGTGATGCGTCGATTGCCGCATGAGTACGGTCTCCGGCTGCCTGAGTATCCGTCTCCTTGGGCCGTGAATTGCCGCCTGGAAGATCCTCTTGAAAAGCGACTCCGAGGCGGATCCAGGCTGGGATTGACGGCGTGGAGCGGCACTTCTGATACCACGCTCACCTCGTCGGCTCCTCGACAAATGCTATCTGTTGTGGTCCCTTCCGGGTCAAGTGTAGCTTCAATCCTCGTGCTCGGACCAGACACATGCTATCTCACCGCGCGTGGCCCAAACGTCTATGCGGTAGCCTCCGGGGCGATTACTGTTTTGGACCCTCTCACTGGCGGCACAACCTCCCTGGCGGCTTCGTCTGGCGCGATTCCAACGGGATCGACAACCGCTTGCGTCTACCGAGATCGGTTGATGGTCGGCGGTGCAGGCAACGCCATTTACCTTTCGCGACAAGGAGATTTCACGGATTGGGGTTATGGGGCCGACGTGGAAGACTTGGGCCGGGCAATGGTGATGCAACTCGGCAGGGCAAGTGAGATAGGAAATGTGCCCACGGCTTTCATGCCGTTTGAGGACTCTTCCGTCCTGGCGGCTACGGCAAGATCGCTCTGGCTATTACAGGGTGATTCTGTTGCCGGTGGTAGCCTAAAGAATATCTCCAGGGGCATCGGGATCATCGGTCCACATGCCTGGTGTGCGATCAATGATGCCCAGATCGGCGGTGGACTCGTCTCGCATGGATTCATGTTCCTGTCTTCTCTTGGGCCATTCTTGGTATCGCCTTCTGGAGACGGTCTTCATCCGATCGGCAAGGATCGCGTACCGGAAGAACTGATAGACATTCCGGGTACCACGACGGTTTCGATGGCGTATTCCCCGGATGAGCGCGGTGTCTATATCTTTCTCACCCCAGAGAGCGGAGACGGAACTCATTGGTTTTTCAACTTGGAAAACCAATCTTTCTGGCCGGTCGTCTTCCAGACCGGCCATCAACCGTATTCCGCGTGCTGGCACGACGGCCAAATGGTGTTGGGCTGCAATGACGGGACTTTGCGGTACGTTGGCGGAAACGATGACGACGGAGATGGCATTGACAGTTACGTCCTCATCGGGCCGATCCGTCTCGCCGGCCCCAATATGTTCGGGATACTGATGACGATCCACGGGATGATCGGCGCCGGCAGCGGGACCGTGTTGTGGGAGATCGTTGCAGGAGACACGGCCGAAGAGGCGTGCGTGAACGGGAAAGCTGCGATCACGGCGTATCTGGCCGGGAATGCAGCCGATGCGTACACCTGGGCGTCTGGGGCCTGGGCGGCTGGCCGCTCCTTCACCAGCTATCCTCGCGTGAGGGCCATGTGGATCTGTGTGTTGCTCAAGTCCAGCAGTCCGTGGGCTTACGAATCAATAACGACCCAGTTCCGCGATGCGGGCAACTGGCGGTAGGAGGGTGCTGATGGCTATCCCCGATCCCCCAATCTGGACACCAGTCTTCGCTGACTTGACGCCGGTGCCGGAAGTACCGCTGCCGGTAGCGGCGTGGATGCTGACCCACGTTGCCGCCGACGTGTCGGAGGATGCGTTGCCGTGGTTACTTGCGCAGGGGTGGGAAATCTCTGGTGTCACCTACGATACTACCACGACTCCGAAGACGCCGTATTACGATCTGATACGGGAGGGGATGGCCAACGCAGCCGCCCTTCAGTCGCTAATCAACGTGTACACCCGATCCTACAACGAAGGCCGGGCTGTCAACGACGCACGATACGAAGGCGTCCTCGGCAATTGGTCGTCGATGATCTCCGCGATGACGACGCACGTCACGAACATGGCCACTACCAGCAACGACTTCGCGGCTGTGTGGCTGGGGAAATTGGATGACGCCGTTGCCGAGGTGGAGTCCGACATCCTGAGTGCCAAGACCGACGTGCAGACGTATGCCGACAACCTTTGGGACAAGGTGGACGAACTGAGTGCCGGACTCACCACACTGACGACGCACTACACGGCGGCAGCAACCAATATCGAGACGATCATCACGGCGGAGAGTGCGGCCTTGCTGGCCTACACGACAGAGCACGATGCGAAGATCGCAGAGATGGAGACGCGGCTCACCAGCGACACAGCCGCGGTTGAGGCCCTGCTGGGGTCCACGATCACGTCTCTTGGATCCTTCGTTGCCGATAGTGAGTCGCGGCTGGACATGCTTGAAGTGGAACGCGACGCACACCAGACGGAGGTGACTGGGTTGCTGTCGGCCCAGGCAAGCAACCTTACCGCACACCTCGCGGAGTCGGCGATACAACTCGCGGCGGTGGATGCCGGCTACACGACCCACCAGACAGCCGTTCTGGACGTGATTACGGACGAGCTGTCCGCATTGACCACCCACCTGGCGGCTTACTCTACGGAACTGGCGACATTGGGGACGGAGAACACCGCTGTTCAAAGCGCGATGCTTGCAGCGATTACGAACGAACTGTCCTCGCTTTCGGCTCATTTGGCGGAGTATACGACCGAATTGGCCGACTTGCAAAGCAAGGGCGCGGCGTTCCGGGCGGACGTTGACGCACTGATTGCGCAAGAAGAAGCGGCCTTGTCGGCACACCTGGCAGCGCACGCGGTGGAACTGGCCAAGCCGACCAGCCAGGGCACGACGTTCCGCGCGGACGTCGATGCGCTGGTCGGGCTGGAAGCGTCCGCCCTGACGACGCACGTCGCGAGCCATGCCGCCGAATTGGCTACGATCGACGCATTTCACACGACGTACCGGGGCAACATCGAAACGGCCATTGCCGCTGAATTGTCCGCCCTGGCCGCCCATGTGGCTGAACTCGACCCGGAAACTACTGCCATTGCCGCGGGGGCGACTGAAGCGGGCGCCTACATTGACGACGTGATTTCCAGGGAAGTCACGTCGATCGCCGCCCATCTAGTGAACTACTCGGCGCAGCTTGCGGCGCTGACCACGTATAGTGCATCGCATCGTGGTGCCGTCGAGCAAGTCATCGCGGACGAGATCGCCGCCCTGGCGACGTATCTGTCAGAGTACGGCACGGCGATCGATAAGCTGGTGGCGGATACTTCCTCGCACGAGTCACTGGCCCGAGGCATCGAAGCAGATGCCGAAAACAATCTGGACTTGCACATTACGGCATACCAGGCCCAACTCGCCCTGCTGCTGACCGACTATACGGATCACCTGGCAACTATCGACACCCTCCTCACTTCCACCAGCACTGCCTTCACGGACCACGAATCCGAGGTTACCGCACTACTCGCGTCGATGCTGTCCGACTACACGGCCCACGAGGTGGAAGTCGATGCGCTACTCACGCAGTCCGATGCAAATTTCTCATCGCACCAGACGAGCTATCAGGCGGTGTTGACTCTTCTGGAAGCGGACTGGAACGAACATTCGGCACTAACGGTGTCGCTGCTGGACGGGTTGGGCGCGACAGAGACAGCGAGGATCAATGAGCGGTTCGACAGCTTGCAGGCGAATCAATACCAGGTGCTCGTCGACCGCGGACTCTACTCGTCGGATGCCGTCGCGCCGGTCAATGCAAGGGTCTCGCGAGAGCGGAGTGAGGCCCTGGTCGACCTGAATGACCGGCTGAATCGTGAGAAGATCGACAACGACCACAGGTTGTACGAGCAGCTCGTCGGTGTGCGGTCGCGAACGCTGGACGGCAGGGACCGGCTTTATGGTGTCCAGCAGGCGGCGCTACAGTTTCGGGCCGAGTCTATTGTCCGTGGCTACGGCCAATTACAGGACGTACGGAACCGGACGCTGGGTGCCAAGCAAGGGCTGGTTGCCCTGGAAGAGGAGGTGATCCGCTATCAGGTCACCGTGCGTGACGGCTTGGCAGCCCGCCTGGAGGGGGTCCGCGCTCGAACAATGACGGGACTCGACGCCATCCAACAGCTTCGGGACGGATTCTATCGCTGGGTCATGGACGATCAACACAAGCTCTATCTGGAGCAGGCTGAAGTGAATGCTCGCCAGATCGAGCAGGCCGAGCGGCAGCACGCCGGCCGGATGGGCGTCTACGGCGTGAAGGTTGCCCAGAAAGACGCCCTACTCGCTCGTTTCCTGGAGGAGATCAGGACGCAGCTTGCCGGTCTGGATGCAGAGCATGCTGCCCAGCAGGGCTCGCTCGAAACCGAGGCGGCGCAGCGTGGCGTGCAGTTCGGCCAGATTGCCCAGAAAGTGCAGGTGGTCCTGGGGGTTATCCAGGCGAAGCACGAGGCCCAACAGGGCGTCTACTCCACCGAGTCGGGCCAGAGAGATACGATGTTCGCCCGGGTGATGGAGAAGGTGCAGGGCGTGCTCTCGGGCCTGGATGCAGAGCACGCTGCCCAGCAGGGCGTCTACTCGGCTGAGATTTCACAGAAAGACGCCGTGTTCGGAAAGTTCCTGGCCGAGGTCAAGACGGTTCTCGACGGCCTGGATGCGGAGCACGCCGCCAAGCAGGGCGTGTATGGGACTGAGGTCAGCCAGAAAGACGCCGTGTTTGGCAAAGTGCTGGCCGAGTCCAAGACGGTCCTGGATGGCTTGGACTCGGAGCACGCCGCACAACAGAACGTCTACTCGGCGGAGATTTCCCAGCGGCAAGCCCGGTTTGCCCAGTTCTCAGAGACGGTCCGCGCCACGCTGGCCGGTCTCGACGCAGAACATGGAGCCCAGCAGAGTGTCTACGGCACCAAGGTTGCCCAACGGGATGCCTTGTTTGCAAAGCTCTTGGGAGAGAGTCAGCTCATACTCACCGGTCTTCAAGAGGAGCGCCGGGCGCAGAGTGACGTTGAGCAGCACGCCGAGGCGGTTCGGACGCGGCTTTTCGCGGCGGTGCAGGCAGTGTACGGGCAGTATCTGGCCGAGATCGACCGGGCGGCCAGTTTGAGTGTCGATGTGTATCGCCACGAGGTGGCCGGCCGGCAGTCGCTGCTCCAACTGATCGAGACGGTCCACGGACAGATCGCCGACGCGGTGACTCAGCAGCACGCCACGGAGCAGTCGGTCCAGCAAACCGAAGCGTCCCAGCGGGATGCCCTGCTCTCCCAGGCACTGGGATCGGCGCAGGCTGTCATTTCCGGACAGGCGCAGGCCAACCAGCTCCGCCAGGCGAATGGAGAATTCCTAGTCAGCAACACGCACCGGTTGGCGGCACTGCTGATGGAGCAGAAGATGAACGCGTTACGGCTCAAGGCGGATCGGAACGCGCAGGACATGGAACTGATGAAGTACCAAGCGGACGCGAGCAACGACCTCATCGTCGGTCTATTCGGTTTCCAGGAACGGCGGAAGGATATGTATCCCTCACTGGATCTGGTGGCACAACTGGTATCCCAGCTAGGGGATACCGGGGCGACGAGCTGGGTTAGTCCCTGAGATCGGCACAACCAACAAGTAGTTTTGTTTTGTTCTGTAACGAAAGGAAAACGTGATGGCTATCACTCTTGATGATGTGCGAGTCACCGGCACTTTCCGGCATGCCAACGTCATTTCGCCGGACATCGCGGTGTCGAACATCGCACAGCAGTCCCTCCAGGAGTACGTCCTGGACTTCACAAACTTCCGGGTTTGGGATGCTTACCAAACAGTTTTGCCCAACCCGGGCCTCACTGACGATCTCGGCATCTACGGTGGCACATGGGGCACGGACCCGCCGTCGCTTCGTACGGAGGACCTCAAGGCGGCTGGAGCGACCAACTCGTACGCCCGCTTCCAGGTAACCTTGCCCCCGGAATACGTTGCTGGTCAGACAGTGGTCATTAACGTCGTCTGCGGGATGATGACGACCGTCGCGGACACCACGGCTACGTGTGACCTGGTCGCCCACCTGAACGAGGAAGATGGAACCTTGGGGGCGGATATCTGCGCAACGGCTGCTACGACCATGAACACCCTGCTTCCGACGATGTCCACGATACCTTTCACCATCACCCCCGCGACGCTTTCTCCGGGCAGCGTACTCGACTGTCGGATTCACACGGCGATCAACGACGCTGCTGAAGCCACGGCCGTCATTGGCTACATTGCCAAAGTCGCGCTGCAATGCGACACCCAGGGGTGAGCCGGGGATGACTAGCGATGGGCACGAACCGTAAACGGGCCTCGCCAGCGCCGAGCTTTCGCCAGCCGGCGCCTTACAATCCAATCACCGGAGAGTATGCCCAACTCGGGAGAAGGGGCATACTCTCGCGCTGCGCGATGATGCAGATCATCGGCGACGACGAAACCGAGACGAACGAGGACACGCACGACAACTACGTGGTCTGTCGCGGCTTCGACCCGGAGACGAGGAAGTTTTACGACAACCTGAAGGTTGCCAAGCCTTACGGAGTGCGGGGCACCTTCCCTTACCAGCTTGCCGAGGTCTACCCTGCGATCAAAGCCAGGACGGCGCTGGGCGACACTCCTGGGGTGTCTGCGACGACGACGGGCCAGCCTGCGGATCTTGACGAGGAGGTCGAGATTCTCAAGGACGATGACGACAACCCGATCGCGTGGCTACTATTGGACGCTTCGGGTATGACGCTTCGCTGGGGCAAACTGGACGCGCAGCTCAACAGCGGCAGCTCGGCCTCCGTGTCGTTGTGGCAAACCACGGGGGGCGGCTGGGAGGGGTGGGACGAGGACTCGACAGAAAACTGGGCGTGCTACGCCCCTCCGTTGTTGTCGTCGGGAAACGTTGCCAGCGGCAAGTGGGTGTTGGTGGGAATCGTCAACGGCCGTAAGGTAGTCCTTTTGCACGAGTGCTGACCAATGGGCGCGAACTGGCAGTGGGGAGGGTGGCCTAATTGTTGTCTGGAGTGCGAAGTATGTACCGGCCAGCCTTCCGAATGGGTTGCAGACTTCGGCGCGGGCGGCTGGACCAACAATGCTGGAACGAATTGCACGGAGTTCGCGGGGGAAATTACGTTGGGGCCTGGTGTAGCGACTCCAAGCCCGTGCGAATCAGATTACTGCTGGGATGCTCTGGCGGATGCGTGCTGCATATGGACCGGCCCGATCGAGCAGGACGGAACGTGCAGCGGAGATTGCGGGGATGAGCGGGGCTGCGAAACGTATGGTCCTAACCTCATTATCTGGAAGACGGGCTCTAGCCCAACGACGTGGCGATATAACTTGGAAATCTGGATTGGGTGTGGCACTGAGGGTGCGGGCAGTCGAGTGGGGTACAGATCGACTGAGTCCTCTGACGGCGATTGCCTCTGGGAGGCGGATGCTGAAACTGGCAAGATTACCCTAGATCGGTTTACCAACTACCACACACCAGGCTTGGGCCGCGACCCGCCCGGCTGCGCGCCCTGTACGGGGACTATGCCCGCTACCATTGATATCTGGCCGGCATGAATGACAACTGGTGCCAATACGAGGACACACAGCAGCGCGATGGTGAAATTCGCCATTACCGATGTCGTGTTTGCGGTCACGAGCGCGAGTCAAGGTATGGCCCCGAGATGCTACGCCGGCTTTGCATGGTCGGCGTGCGGAAACGGCTTGAGAGTGATATTGCTGATGACGTCAACCCAGAAACGCGCAGCATGGATGAGATCCGCATGACCTTGAATGCGTGTTTCGCCGGCTGCCGGCACATGAAACGGCACTGCACCCGTTTTGGCAAGTCCCGTTGCGAGCGATACCAAGCCTGGATCGAACACCTGCTCGAACACGACTGCGACCCTGAGTAAGGAGATCATACCGTGCCGATTTCAGTAAGCTGGGGCAACGACGGTTCTGCCTATCGCCCGTACCGGTCGCGGGGCCGTCCGCGTGGCGGTTCCAACAGTTCGGCCGCACTGTCCTTGGAGGTCTGGCAGACTCGGCACCGGGCTCGCTCCGGTGGCGTGTATAGGTCGGCGCTGGGAGCGATGGCCCGGCGGCGGCTCGCCCAGCAGCCGGAAGGGGAGTGGGTAGATCCGATGGACGCGGCGGAGACGCCTGCGGAGCGGGTCCGGATCAACGCACAGCGACGGACAAACGCTCGGGCGCAACG
>JBDGYW010000267.1:0-8253 GCA_039588935.1 Gemmatimonadota bacterium
AGGTCGATCGTAATCCCGCGTCGTTTCTCCTCGGCCCATCGATCTGCATCGATGCCGGTGAGCGCCTTGACCAGCGCTGTCTTGCCGTGATCGACATGGCCCGCGGTACCGATGACTACGTGGCGTCCCATTCCCCCTGCTCCCAAAACGAAAGTGCCTTTAGGTCTCGATCTTCGCTCACGTGTCGGGTAACAAACCGCGCGAGTAGGCGGCGATGAGCCGCCGCGTGCCGCGGAGACAACGGACTCACCTCGTCACATCGCCCTTCGACCAGGAATGCCAACGCGATGCGATCTTCAGACTCCAGTCGAGTAGTCGTTCCCGGTACTTCGGCGCCCTTTGCGCAGCTGGCGCACAACAGTCCGCCATCAGGAATCGAGAACGACGCGGGCCCATCCCTGAGCTGTCGTCCATCGCGCGCGCAACCGTCCATCGCAGGTCCGAAACCGAGAGCACACACAATACCCCATAGTGCGGAGAGTGAGGTCGTCTCCAAGTGCTCCTTAAGCACGACAGAGAGAGAATCGAGGTACGCAACGAGGCGAACGAAGATCTCTTCGTTCTGCTCTGCAGGAGCAAAGCGCAGCACCAGTTCGGCCAGGGCCGATGCGGATGCGTAGCGACCTACATCCGCCGCCAAACCATGCCGCAGATTCTCGACTTCGAACTCAGCTAGCGTGTGCAGGTCGCGATTCGGTTTCACGTAGATATGCGCGACGCCCTCACTCAGCAGTTGGAGTCGCGCACCGAACTTTGACTTGGGCCTGTCTGCTCCCTTGGCAACAGCACTCAGCACTCCGAGCTCCCGCGTGAGCAGCCGCACGATCTTCGACGACTCACTGTATTTGAACGAATGAAGGATGATTGCTTGGGTTGAAACCGGGGGCATTCGAGAAAGATAGGCGGTGGAACGGGCTGCGGCATCGGCGGCATGTCCTCCGCACACTTGTGCCGTGTATGCCCATGTCAGAACCCCACTCTCCCCCCAACCATCACCGTCCTCCCCCGCACCGGAAACCCAAACACTTCCTGATATTCCCGGTCAAAGAGATTTGCCACTCGACAGGTAAGCGTGACGTCAGGCATCATGCTGTCACCTCTACCGATGGTCCAGGCTGTAGCAAAATCGACCTTGGTGTACGACGCCAATGTCACCGGAGTGGCGGGGTATGTTGAAAAGTCACGGTCGTCACGGGCTCCGACGTGGCGTAGGTTAACGCCGAGTGTGGCTCTCTCAGCCACATAACGTGCCCCGAGGCTCACCGCACCTGTGGGACGCCGCAGCATCCTCTCACCGGCTACGAACGCCGCTCCCGGGCCATCGTCAAACCCTGCGTCAGTCACTTTGGTGTTCAACCGCGTATAGCTGCCATCCAACTCCAGTCTGTACACCCTTGCCCGGGCTTCCGCCTCCAAACCCGACGCATCCGCCGCGGCAACATTGAAGTAGTTGGGATCTCCGGGATTCGCCGGCATAGCAGTGTACTGCACGAGATCGCGGAACTGCTGATCGAAATAGGTGACACCCACCAACGCCCGTCCACTCAACAGAGTCTGTTCGGCACCCAGCTCCCAACTTCTCGAGCGTTCGGGCTCGAGGTCAGGGTTGCCAATCACATACGCGCTGTTTGCGAAGTTCTCGAAGAAGGTCGGCTCCTTGAAGGCCTTCCCAACTGCCGCACGAACCCGTGTGCCCGTGGTGAAGCGATACGTGGCACCACCTCGATAAGTGAAGAACGTCCCGAATGTCTCGTTGTCGTCAACGCGTACACCCGCGTTAACCGCAAATCCCTCTACCGGAACCACCTGTAGCTGAACGTAGTACGCCCGGCTACCCCGCGAAGCCTCCTGAGAACTCGTAGATGCACCGTATTGACTCAGCGATTCGTTGAAGCTGCGTTCCTCTTCGCCTTCGATCTGCACACCGGCCGTAACAACACTCGCCTCATCGACATGTAGGTTTGCGCGCAACTCGGCGCTACGTCGTTCCACCGCTTGTAGACTCTTGTAACCGTAGAACCCGAGTGTGTCAGCCGGACCATCGGCTTGATCGTCCATGCTGCCGTCAGTTTGGTTCAAGGCCAGCAACAGCTGCCCCTCCAAGCGATCAGTCAGGAACCGGCTCAGGTCCAATGAGCCCACGAGACGATCCTGCAAGCTGAAGGAGTTCTGGTCCACCACCAGTCCGACGCCATCGGTTGGATAGTGATACTCAGCATCGTTATAGCGCACTGCGATTGCGGCTTTGGTTCGTTCATCGGGCTCGACGCGCACATTGCCGCTCAGGACCATGTTGTTGTAGGCATTGTTGAAGGCGTAGAAGCCGTCGGTGGTGGAGCGCGAGAAACTGAAGGCGTAGTCGACGGTCTCGGTACTTCCAGAAACACCGCCATCGACGACAACAGACGAGTACGTACCGGCACTGATCCCAACCTCGGCCTTGGGTGGACCCTGGCCTCGGCGCGTGAAGATCTGCACGACGCCCGATACCGCGTCGGAGCCGTACAACACGCTCGATGGTCCACGGACCATCTCAATGCGCTCCACGTTTTCTGTCGTGAGGTGTGCAAAGTCGAATGCCCCTCCCGGATCGTTCACCGGCACACCGTCGACGAGCACCTTCACGTAATCACTTTCACCACCGCGAAGGAAAAGAGAGGTGCTGCCCCCGAACGAGCCCGTCTGTGCGATGTCGAGGCCGGGCATCATACGCAGTGCCTCGAGCACCTGCTTCACACCCAACGAACGCAGCACGTCGCCTTCCAGCACAGCCACACCCGTCACAGTTGATGGCCTAGCGGTTGGTATCCTGGTCGCCGTGACCACCACCGGCTCGAGGAAGGTCGTATCTCTGGACTCCTGAGATTCGGCAACCTGACTCAGCGAGCACACAAGGGTACCAACACACAGCACTACTCGACTCATCATATTCTCCACGATAATTTGGATTGCAGCTCAGTCAATCTCCTGCTCACTCTGCCCGCTCTGCTTCTCTGCGTCGGACCGCAGCGCTCTGATACCTCGCTCTTCAGCTCTGAGCGGCACAAACTGCGGGACACCACGCCAATCGGTTCTAGCCACAGGCCAACCAAACACACGTTCAAACACCTCCGGCGTGAGTTTTTCGGCCGGTTTCCCAACAGCAACCGCAGCACCAGCATCCATGACCAGAACTCTGTCAACGAACCGCGCCGCGAGGTTGACGTGGTGGGTAACGAGCAACCCGGCGAGATGCCCTTCATGAACGAGCTTCGTGACCAACTCGAAGACTTCCATCTCATGACGCACATCGAGGCTTGCTGTACCCTCATCGAGCACCAATGCGCGAGGGCTCTGCGCCAACGCCCGCGCGATCCGAACGCGTTGCCACTCACCGCCAGAAAGCGTCGCGACCCATCGGTCGCTCAGGTTTGCCACGTCACACCTGTCCAGCGCATCGTCGACCGCAGCAGTGTCGTCGCTGCTGGGAGCGCCGAGCGCACCCATGTGTGGATAGCGGCCGAACATCACCGCCTGTTTCACACGTAGCGGAAACGCCGGCTCCTCGCGTTGTGACACTACTCCCACCAGTCGGGCCAGCTCGCGTCGTCGCCATTGCGATGCGGGGGATCCGAATGCCAGCGCCTGGCCATCGGTGGGAGCCAGCAAGCCGAGCAGTAACCTCACCAAGGTTGTCTTGCCGCTCCCGTTCGGGCCTACGACTCCAACCAGTTCCCCAGTGGACACTGTGAGATCTACGTCGCGAAGCGCTGGTACCGCCGCTGCGCGATCGTACGAATAAGAAGCGCAGCGCGCCTCGAAGATCACGTCGCCCATCGTCTCACCAACACAACGAATACGGGTACCCCAATGAGGGCGGTCACTACCCCCACCGGAAGAGTGAGGGGGGCAAACGCCGTGCGGGCAATGGCATCAGCCAGCACCAACAGTGTTCCACCAAGCAGGAATGCGGCGGGCAACAAAGTTCGGTGCAGGTGACCCCATACCAGACGAATCGCATGCGGCACCACCAAACCAACAAAACCGATGATGCCGGACACGGAGACAGCAGCAGCGGTAAGCAACGATGCAGCAACGTAGAGAACCCGTTTCAGACGCTCGATATCGGCGCCGAGGAACTGAGCCGGTTCCTCACCTAAAGCCATCAAGTCGAGGGGGCGATTGAAACGATATATGACAGCAAGAGGTACTATCGCGTAGACCGCGAAGATCGTGAGTGCCTGCCACGACGCTCCATCGAACCCACCGAGAATCCACAGAAATGCGTTGCGCACTTGTTGTGCGGGAGACAGCGCGATTATGGCGCCCATCAGTGACGAGGCAAATGCCCCGACAACCACACCGGCCAACAGCAATATGCGGGCGTCGAGGACGCTGCCGCTCACGATGGCGAGGCGATATACCACAACGATTGCCAGCAACGCTCCAACGAGCGCGGTTATCGGTACGGACCAGGCGCTTCCAAATTGGAATATGATAGCTGCCACCGCCCCCAACCCAGCCCCACCTGAGAGCCCGAGCAAGTACGGGTCAGCCAAGGGATTCCTGACCAATGCTTGCAGCGCCGCGCCAGTGACGGCCAGACTGCCACCGACCAGAAACGCGAGCAGCGCACGGGGCAACCTCAGTTCGCGCACGATCACTGCCGCGGTTGTATCGTCACCGGCGAACAAAGCATCCCACACCGCGGATGCCGGCAGATCGGCCGGCCCGGCGATCAGACCGATCACGAGCGCAAGCAGCGCGACGACCGCCAAGGCAACCCAACGCATGACTACCGCCAGTCCTCCAGCGCCGCCCGCAGCCGTAGAATTGCATTGGGCGCTCTGAATGATGGTCTACTGTACTCATTGCCCATGACCAAAAGGAACCGTCGCTCGCGAATCGCAGGCACAACGCGCCACTCGGGACGGTCCACTCGGTTGGTGAGTGAGGAGTCGGACGTTACCAGCACGAGGTCTGGGTCGCGTTCCACAATCGCTTCGATGCTTACCCTGAGTGAAGGCCGATCCACATCATCAAACACGTTGCGGGCGCCGGCCAACGCGACGATTTCATTCAGAAAACTGGCGCTACCGATGATGATGGGTGGGTTGTCCCAGGTCAGTATCAACGCACTTGGGATCGAGTCTCTTGGTCGTGACTCCTCGAGCGCGGAAAGGGCTTGCTCGAAAGCCAACACGAGGGAGTCGGCTCTCTCCATGGTCCCAGTCACTCGCCCGAGCAGCTGGGTAGCCCGATTGACATCGGTCAGTCTATCGGTGCGCACACTCACAGTGTTGATGCCAAGGCTCTCGATCTGTTCTATCGCGGGCTCGTTCGCGACCGCCGAATAGAACACAACCAAGTCGGGGCGCTGAGCGAGGATTACTTCGACATTCGGCTCCATTCCGTCACCGACGCTCGTAACCTCGATCGCCTCAGGCGGAGCGTCGCACCAACGCGTACGCCCGACGACCTTGTCGCCCGTTCCAAGCGAAAAGAGTATTTCAGTGACTGCGGGCGCGAGCGAGACGATGCGGGTGGCCGGGCGGTCCAAGTTGACGGGCCGGCCGCTGTCGTCAACGAGTTCGGCGGTGTGTGTTTCTCCCGCGTCAGAACCACAGGCAAAGACAGCGGCAGCCGACAGCGCAACAGCCAAGAGTCGATACAACAAAAAAACCGTTCACTCCTTCCTCAAGGGGAGGTGGTGAGCGGCGTGTACTTCGCTATACGCCCCACGATCCCTCCCACGAGGGACTCACTAGTGGTGCGAGCGGGTACGTCTCCTGGCTTGGGGCGTCGACTCGCCTTCCCAGTCTCCCAGTGGCGATTGAGCCGACCTGCTTGCCCATTACAGTGGCGGGGCCGCGCCGGAGTCTCACCGGCTTCCGTGCACCGCACTCGCTATGTGTATCGAAAGCGCTTTGCTTTCGGCTACTGCAGACAACCTAATCCTGTGATCTTGCACGCGCTAGGGTGCAGCCTTGTGCGTTTGTTTTCGAATCCACCACGTCAACGTCCAACCGAGCGCCAACGTTGCGCTTACGATCACAGCCAACTTCAAACGTGCGACGGAAAGAAGCGCCCTTTTAAACCGCACCGATACCTGTGCGCCGGCAGATAGGCCGCCCGCATCGTAGCGCTTGAAGACTGCGCCGCCGACCTCTTCGGTGCCGTATAGAACAAGACCGTCCCCAAACGCGACAGCCGTGGTATCCTCGAGTGAGATCGTGAAACGAACTGTGGGTTGGTCTACCGGAAGATCCAACAGATCCTCGCTTCGAGGAACGATGTAGCTGAACAGCAGCTGCTTGTCACCGGGCGGGATCGGCGCGGCAACCGCCAACCGAACGCCGCGGGTGTAAACAGCTCCGGCGCCAACCTCGCTCTCACCGACGGCCAGTTGGAAAGCGCCCGCCGGCAGCACTCCCTGCCAAACCGGACTGGTCGTATCGGCCGCAATGCGAGTGAACCGCCCGTTATTCAGCAAGGTGATCAATTCAATGATTTGCCGAGTGCCATCGACGTCCTCTGATCGAACGATGATGTGACGCTCGTGGAGGACGATGGGTGGCCTCACACCCGACGTGTCATACACGATGATCGAGGGAGCAGTGGTTGCCAACCCCGGACCGAGTTGCTGGGCGTTGGAGAAATACCCGATGTCGTGGTGCTCAACGCTCACGTAGTACAAAGCGGTCGTATCCGGCGATGAAACAACAAACTGGTATCGACCATCTCGGCCCGTGCGCGCCGAGTCAATTGCAGCTCCACTCGAGCCGCGCACCACATGCAGAACAACTGCTCGCCCGGACAATCCAAGAGAATCTTCCGGCGTCACGTGATACACGTTGCCACTCAAACGAGAACCCTGAGCGTCCATCACTTCGGGAACGCCCAGGGTCACACAGGCCGATAGAATCAGCCTAAGGAACGAACTTGCCGAAATCTTCAGGGTCTAGCTTCTCGAGATACGATTTCAGGGAGTCTGAGTCGAGAGAACTCGATTCACCCGGGCCCGGCTCAACCAAATCGATCGTGCTGATTCCGAGGAGGTCTTCCTGGGTAAAGATCGGAGCGCCGAACCGCAGAGCGACCGCTATGCTATCGGATGGGCGCGCATCAACTCGCACCACATTGTCGCCTTGACGGATCTCCATCTCTGCGTAGTACGTGTTTTCCTGGACCCGTGTAATCGAGATCCTGCTCAACCGCCCACCCAGCCCGGTGATTATCTGTTTGACCAGATCGTGTGTCAGGGGCCTTGAAAACTTCACACCAGCGAGTTCCATCGCAATAGCGCTCGCCTCGGAGGGACCAATCCATATGGGAAGCACACGCTCTCCATCCTTCTCCTGAAGGATGACAACAGGCGTGTTACTCGAGCGGTCTAGCCCCAAGTGCACCACTTTCACTTCAAGCAACTCGTCGTCGCTCATCTTCGTCTCTCAAACAGGTCCACGATGGGGAATACCCGTTAGTACCTGTAGTGGTCCGGCTTGTACGGCCCCTCGATAGGCACACCGATATAGTCGGATTGCTCTTGCGTGAGGATGGTCAGCGTTACGCCCAGCTGATCCAGGTGCAACCGAGCTACTTCCTCATCGAGAACCTTGGGAAGCATGTACACCTTCTTCTCATACGCACCTGTGTTCTGCCACAGTTCGATTTGCGCCAACACCTGATTCGTGAACGAAGCCGACATCACAAAGCTGGGATGACCGGTCGCGCAACCAAGGTTCAGCAACCTTCCTTCTGCAAGCACCAACACACTGTGTCCGTCCGGAAAAACCCACTCGTCATATTGAGGCTTGACGTTCCGCTTCTCTATGCCGGGGATCTTGCTCAATCCGGCCATGTCGATTTCGTTGTCGAAGTGCCCAATGTTGCCGACAACGGCCTTGTCCTTCATGCGGGACATGTGATCTGCGGTCAGGACGTTGAAGTTGCCGGTAGCTGTCACAAAGAAGTCGGCAACCCCGACGACCTCTTCCATTGTGCTGACCTGGAAGCCTTCCATCGCCGCCTGCAACGCAACGATCGGGTCGATCTCCGTCACGATCACCCGACAACCCTGGCCGCGAAGTGCCTGGGCGCATCCCTTCCCAACCTCACCATATCCGCACACGACTGCGACCTTGCCGCCAATCATCACATCGGAGGCACGATTCAGGCCGTCGATCACCGAGTGACGGCACCCATATATGTTGTCGAACTTGCTCTTGGTTACGGAGTCGTTGACGTTTATCGCGGGGAATAGCAGAGTGCCGT
>JBDGYW010000268.1:0-11701 GCA_039588935.1 Gemmatimonadota bacterium
ACGTCAAAGGAGTTCTCGTACGCCTCGCCCACGCCCTTTCGCTCTGTCTGCAGAAGCACACCGCTCGCACTCCGCGGGAAGATGAGGCCGGCAGTAGGCGTGGCGGCTCTACCTGACCTACCGCGTATCTCCAGCGGGTGACCCACGGGCAGATGACACAGAGCGTAGAATCCGGACTTGTCGGTCTCGACGACCTGCTCGACGTCCCGTGACAAAAGGGACCCAGTTCGCTCTACGAGTAGCTGCCACGATGCTTTCACCTCCGCCCCGTCGGCTCTCTCACGCGATTCATTCTCACGCACCACACCGACAACAGTGCCATGGCCGCCGGGATCTGAAGCTTCCGGGCACAAACGCCGCACATTCGAGTAAACGTGCGGGATGGCAAACGAGACGGTCGCGGTGTCGCCACGGCCCAGTTGCGCGTTGGCGGGTTGGGCGCGGTACCCGACCGAGTCGATCCACGGGTGTGACAGAGAAACGGAGTACTCTCCATCCAACGGAGCGGTGAAGTGAAACACCCCACTGTCGTTGGTACTGCCCCCGAAATCCGTTCCCTCCACGGATACGTCGGCTCCGGACAGCGGGCCTGCCTTGGTGCTGTCGTAGACAGTCCCAGTCACGTGGGCAACACTTGCCGGATAAAGCGTAGTGCCGTCCCGTGTGGTGATCTCGAGCACCTCACCACCGGTGTCGCGGAAACCCCGAACAGTGGCCCGACGAGTGGATCCCGTCACGAGGGGATCCCTGTCCCTCGAATAAGCGATTACCGGGGTGCGTATTTGCCAGCGATGCACAATCCAGGCGCCAGACGGAAGCATCATGAACTCGACCGTTCCTCCGACGCGGTCGTCCCTGATCCCTTCGGGGAGGTCGGTAAAATCGACCTCCAGCGTCTGCAACTCGGACGTCATTTCGTCGAGCCATAGTGTTCCGCTCACATCGGGTCGAGCACTGCGGGCCGCCAAGTCAAATGCCAGGCCCAACTGGCCAGGTTTTTCCCTCGAGTCTCGAACGACGTGGAAGCAGTGCATCGACAGGAAGGAGTCGTCCATGAGCACCGCCGCATCGGGCAGGTTGTACCAGATCCCGTCGCGGCGCTCCACTATGTACCCCTCCGCCGCAAGCTGGGCCGCTGGGAGACTCGTGTACGGCTGCCCCGCCATACCCTCAACGGTCTCCCCCTCCTCCGACACTATCCTCCGACGGTTCGCTGAAAGCTCCCGCTCGTAGTTGTAGTTACGGTAACGAGCCAACTCCTGAGTACCGTCCCACGCAGTGGCGGCGAGCGCCTTGCGGATCTCCTGCCAAACGAGCCCAGTCTCTTCGGCACGGTCGGGATTCGTGTGGCAGCGATCCTCCCCGCGCACCTCCACCGTTGCGAGCACAACCGGGTAGGCAAGGACCGTGAGTGTGTGGCTCAGCCTTTCGCCCGCAGCCAACTCAAATGGCTCCGACGTAAACGCGTGGTAGCCGATCCGCTCCGACCGCAGCCGGTAGGTACCTCCACTCGGCGCGGTGAGAGTAAAACGCCCGTCGCTGCTACTGAGGACCCGCCCCACTTCAGCGTGGGTTTGATCCAAGAGAACGACGAAGCCGGTCCCGACCGGCAGGTCCGAGGTTGAGTCTACGACCTGGCCGACTACGACTTGGGCATACAGCTGTGATGCAGGAGCCAAAGTCGCCAGGATTGCGACCAAGCGTGGTAACAACCGGTTGATTATGGGCGCACCCTTTCCTCCACGGCCTCGGCAATCCGAGTTTCCAGCGTGCCCTTGGAGCTACAGCGAACCGGATGGCCACTCACGTCTCGCGGCTTGGCCGAGGCGCGGATCTCAGTCCACAAAAGCGTACCTCCGGCATCTGCCTCAGTCAGTCTCGTCGTCAGTGAGACGTTCACCTCATACCTGTCCGCGTTGGCAGTTGCCGTTACTCCTCGCCCGCAGTCAAGATACCTGGACAAGCGCTCCCCCCCAACGCGGCGGGGACGGAAGCCGGTGTTGCCAATCCGCATGTCTACTGTGTCATACACAGTCAACGGAACATCGAGTTCCTCATACACGGCCGGCAGCACTGCCCAGGCCTGCTCCGGAGGAAGGTCCAGAGAGCGAGACGCGACCGTTTCCATGCCGGTCCTGAGGGAAGCTTCTCCGACGCCCCCGGTGCTAACGAGCATCGTCTCGGCGCCGGTACCGCCCGGCGCACCTTGATAAGTGGCACAGGCCAACGCAGCGGAAGCGGCGATCAACCCGAGGCGGCGTACTTGCATCCTATTGTTCTCCTAAGGCTCTGGTATCCGGTGTATGACGGACGCCATCGTTGACCCACTAGTGTATGATACACCGAATTATGGGGATGGGTACGAACTGTCTTTCACTGGGTACGAATCGTCTTTCATGTAGACGCACATCTACGTCAATTCGTTAATCAGAGGTCCTCCAACCCATCCCTTGCTCCGGCAGGTCACCCGATGCATCTTCCCGCACTCACTCGGCACAGAGCCCTAGCTGCAGGGGTTGTGAATCCCTCAATTGGAGAAGCTAAAGATGATTTCGCTATTCCGTTTTCGGTCCGGTGTCGTCGCGCCGGTTCTCTTATTGGCCACGGCTGCACAGATTGACGCGCAGCAGCAGGCAACCGACTCGATCCTCACAGCGGAGACATTCCTCACGCCGGCGCCAGCCATCGGCGACGCAGTGCTTGCTCCACGCCACATGAACGTGACGCTGGGCAACCCCAACCCAGACGGTCAGATGTTTCTGAGAACAGTGGGCCGGGGCTTAGCCACTATGGCGTCGTTCGCAAAGCCGTTCCACAGGCTCGGCGGCCTGCAGATCGACTGGCAGGCGAACAGGTCCAGACAGCTGACGACGCGCAGCGCCGTCGGCATCGAGATCATCAGCGCAGAAACTGGAAACACTACAACCATCGAGGTGCCCGAGGGCGCGGGCGTCTCGGAGCCGCAGTGGTCACCTGATGGAACCAGCATTGCATTCCTGGTTCATCAGGAAGATGCGACGTATGTGTATACGGCGGATCCGGAGAACGGCCGCTCGCGCCAGGTGACGCGAACGCCCGTACTCGCCACTCTTTACACATCATTCGTATGGACACCTGATTCGCGGTCGATCGTTACGGTTCTTCTGCCCGAAAACCGCGGAGCACCTCCGGGTCCGCCGGCGGTACCGAACACGCCGCAAGTGCGAATCACAACGCCAGAGACCAACCAGATCCGTACGTACCCGGATCTACTCGAAGGCCCACACGAAAAAGCTATGGTCGAGTATTACGCGACCGGGCAACTGGCCGTAGTGGATGTTCAGAGACGCAGAGCGCAGCGGATCGGCGAGCCTGCGATGATCCAGAACGTCGCTGTGTCGCCCGATGGCGGCCTTGCCCAGGTGACCACGATGCGGAAGCCATTTTCGTACATCGTGCCCACCAGGCAGTTCGGGAACGCGGTAGAGGTGTGGAGCCTCGAGGACGGTTCGGTGCTTGCGTTGCTGAGCGAGCAAGAGCTTCGAGACGGGGCACCCGACGACACTACGGACACCGACGACACCGATCCCGAGAAGCGCGACATCGTTTGGCGGCCGGACGGAATGGGCTTGAGCTTCCTGCAGTTGGAGCCGCGCGAACCGGGTGACACGGCTGACCAGACCGACGAGGAGCAAGAGGAGGAAGGCGAAGGGCGCCGCGGGTCCCGGCGGCCAGACCGAGTGTTCCAGTGGTTGCCGCCCTTCGACTCCACGTCGATGAACATCATCTGGGAGAACACTCGCAGGCTCCAGGGCGTACGGTATTCTGAAGACGCGCAGATTCTGTTCCCTACCGAGCAGACCGGTGACAACGTACACGAGTACGCCGTCTTCTTGAGCGACCCGGAGGAGAAACACACGATCTACCGGGGCGAACGGGCCCGAGGCTTTCGTCGTGGGCTGTCCCGATTCCCGAATCTGCTCACGAAGGAACTCGCCAATGGCAGCACGGTGATTCGGGTCTCTTCAGACGGCAACCACGTTTTCCTTGCGGGGTCTGAGCTCCACGACAACCCGCTGGAGGATGGCCCGCAATCATACATTGACAAGGTCGAGATCAGGACCGAGGAAAAGACCCGCATCTACGAGAGTGACAACGACGGCGTCTACGAGCGGGTGCTCGAGGTGTTGAACGATGAAGCCACCAGTCTCGTCGTGTCGCGAGAGAGCCCGACAGACGTACCGGACTCCTACATTCGCGATGTGACCACAGGCGACCTGAGACAGGTGACCCACAATACGGACTACACACCGGCGATCACGAACGCGCAGCGCCGACGTATCGAGGTGACGCGCGTCGACGACTTCAAGATCGCAGTCAACGTGACTCTACCTCAGAACTGGCGTCCCGGCGAGAAGCTACCGGGCATGATCTGGTTCTACCCGCGTGAATACACCGACCAAGACAGCTACGACGAAACGCGCGAGACCTACAACAAGAACAGTTACCCGAACGTCAGCACTCGCTCGATGGAAATCCTCACGCAGGCAGGTTATGTCGTGATCCAACCGGACGCGCCCATAGTAGGTGAGAGCGGCCGAATGAACGACAACTACGTTCACGACCTGCGCAACAACCTGGCTGCGGTGATCGATCGTTTGGATGCGGAAGGCCTGGTCGACCGAAACCGCCTGGGAATCGGTGGCCACAGCTACGGAGCGTTCTCCACATACAACGCGATGGTTCACACGCCCTTCTTCAAGGCCGGCATCGCGGGCGACGGCAACGCCAACCGGACGTTGACTCCGTTCTCGTTCCAGAGCGAGCGGCGGACCCTGTGGGAAGCGAAGGACGTATATCTCGAGATGTCGCCATTCTTCCAGGCGGACCACATGAGTGGTGCGTTGCTCATGTACCACGGCGAGCACGACCAGAACGTCGGAACCTTCCCGATTCACTCCTGGAGGCTTTTCGAGGCCCTGGAGGCATTGGGCAAGACCGCGTCGCTCTACTTCTATCCGTACGAAGACCACGGCCCCGCTACACAGGAGACGGTGTTGGATCTTTGGGCACGGTGGACGGCGTGGTTGGACAAGTATGTGAAGAATGCGGGTGAACAAGACGAGATTATCACCACAGATGATGCCGGCGCCGGAAGCTGAGATCGGGAGCGCGTAGAGACTACCGGGGCGTGGGCGGCATAGGCGTGATAGGCGGCAGGTTGGTATCGAAGACCATGCCGCTAATGTCGCTCATCCCCCAGGCACTAACCTCCTAATCGCCCGCTCCAACTCTTCACGTACCGAGGTCAGCTCGTCCAGCTGCACACCGACCCGACTCTCGAGATCGGATTGTAGAGCATCCACACGACCGCGTGCTTCGTTCACTCGATCATCCACCAACCGATCCACTTCCGCGCGCACCTGTTGTTCGGCACGGTCGATCTCACGACCCAACTCCTGGCGCAGACTTTGGGCGACCGCTCGACCTACGTTGGAGCCGATTGCGAGAGACGGCCCTCGAACCGAACCGGAGAACCGCACCTCAACCTCGACGTTCTCCAATCCCGAAACAGCCCGCCAGAGAAAGTCCTGCGCCATCTGCCCAACCTGGGCTCCCGCTCCCTGCTCCCCGCTCTCGCTTCGCGCTTCCCCGAGCCTGGTCCACTCAACGCTGGAGGAACTCCACTTCCAGCTTCCCGAAAGACTATCACCGGCCCTGCTGAGCACCAGATCGCTCGTCCCGGCGCCCATGTTCAGCGACGCGCCGAGCGGCACCAAGTCGATGCTTGGAAGTGACACACCCTGAACGCGCGCCGCCAGCGAGTCACGGACTGTCTCGCCGATGTGATCCATGAAGGCGGACACGCTCACGTCGGACGGACCAGCCGTTCCACCTGTACGTTCGACAAAGAACTGCAGTGGCTCACCAAAAACGGCTGGTTGGGTGGTCAAGCCGGTCAGCCGCGCGGCGTACCGCCCCGCACCAGCCCCGGCTCCGCCGATCTCCAGGTCGGCATCGGCAGACTCGATGAGGAAACCAGGGTCGCCATGTCTATCGGGAAACTCCACGGTCGTACCAGCCATCCGCTTCCTGTCAGAACCGGCAAAGCGTCGCGGGTTGAGTCCTGGCGGCAGGAACCGTTCGGCCTGGCTCAGCCAGTAGAGTACGCGCTCCATTCGCTCGACAGCCAAGCCTCCAAATAGGTTTGGCGAAACATCGGGAGAGTCGAGCGACGGCAGTTGAAGCAGACTCGTAGCGTAGCGGAAATCCGCTTCGCGAGACGCGGCGAGCTGCTGAACCTGATTCTGGAGTTGGCCGACCCCGGACCGCACCACGCTGTCGAGCGTGGTCAGGTTGCCTTCGATCTCTCTCACCGAGGTAAGCGTGTTACGAGCGGATCCGGCGAGCCCCTGTGCGCCGGCAAGGCCGAGTGTGAGCGGGTTGGCGTTGTTCAGGCGCGACACGAGACTTCTTGCGGAATCGATCACCGGCTGAGGGTCGAGCCGGCCTAGATTCTCCTCCCAGACATTGCGAGACGAATCCGCGAGGGAGATGGTGGCTCGCGCGAGAGCGGGCGTCCGAAGACTGTCGACCGATATGGCGTCTACGTTCACCGCCTCCCCAAGCCCCTCCAGGCTCAGCGGCGGTATGCGAACCTGGTCGGCCCAGCCGGTGATCCGGCGCATCAGCAACCCCGATTGCGGGCTCGGGTTATCCAATTCACCGGACGTCGTGCGTTCCGTTCCAAACCGAACGCCGCGAGCGGAGAGCTGTTCAATCAACAACTTCTTTCGGAGCAATGCCCCAACTCGAATATCCGCAACCAACTCTTCCGCTTCCATCAGGTTCCGCATCGGCGAATCCGGGTTCGCCGCCTGCAAGCCCAGAATGCTCACGCGTCCCGCGGCCAAGCTGACATCGGCCGATTCGACATCGACACGTGCCCCGACGATCTCCGCTCCAACCAGCTCCACAGAGCGAGCGGCCATCGTGTCCAAAAGCAACACCCACCCGATCACAAGCAGACAAAGCAGCAGAACCAGAGGAACGATCGCCTTCCATCGAAGTACTCGCATCGTCACTCCGGCCGGAACAGGCGGTAGAAATTGTAGATCTTTGACCCCTTGATGGCCTTGAACGCTTTTGTGCGCTGAAGCCGCGCATAGATGGTGGCGCGGTAACGGGCGACCCCCCATCGCATCAAGAAGAACAGCGGAACAAGCGCAAGGACCCAAAAAACCAGTGAGCCCAGCACGACGCTGTTGTTGACCTTCAGCAACGCAATCACTGGAGCGTTGGTGATGGCGGTCCACAAAGGAACCAGCGTCAACGTATCCAGCATGCGAAGCCCGAGAGCATCAAAAAGTGGGTCGAGGGCAAAGCCAAGCGGGACCGCAACGAACCAGCCCAACATCACGGCAGGGAACGACACCCTGAAAACCATCACGAGCGCCAAGACAATCAGGTTGTGAAGGTTCAAAAGGGGTGTCAGGCCGAACACGGTCCCGATCGCCATTCCGGCGCCAACCTGCCCCGGAGTGCCATCGGAGTTGAGTGTGGCAATGAGCTTCTGGAGCATTCGAAGGATCAGGTACATGGGTGGTAAAGTGGTGTCTGGTGGGGGCGCTTGTCCAGGGGCGGCAGCATAGACGGCATATGTCGCATATCCCGCCCATGCCGCCTATGCCCCCCCGCATCTCTGCCGCTCCTGCCGTCTTGGAGTTATTCTACCTCCATGTCTGCACTCGACGCGATTCTCCGGCCCAAGTCCATCGCGGTAATAGGCGCCTCTAGACGGCCCAACACCATCGGATGGCAGATACTCCACAACCTTCTGGAACACGGCTTTCAGGGACCTGTCTATCCTGTCAACCCTTATGCCAGGGCAATCCACTCCGTTCCGGCATTTCCGTCGATGTCCGACATTCCCGGTGACGTGGACCTCGGCATCATCGTGGTGCCCAAGGAACGTGTGCTCGGCGTAGCGCTGGAAGCAATCGATGCCGGCGTCAAGGGATTGGTCGTGATCTCTGCCGGCTTCAAGGAGGTAGGGGGTGACGGCCTCGACCGAGAGCGCGAACTCGAGGAGCTGATCCGTGACCGGAACCTTCGTATGGTCGGTCCCAACTGCATGGGCGTGATCAATACGGCGCCTGATGTTGCGATGAACGCAACGTTCGCACCCGCGATGCCACCCGCAGGGCCCGTGGCGTTCGTGAGCCAATCCGGCGCCATGGGCGTGTCAGTTCTGAATTACGCCAAGAGTCTCTACGCCAAGAGTCTGGGAATAGGGATTTCGATGTTCGTCTCGATGGGCAACAAGACCGATGTCAGCGGCAACGACCTCATTGAGTACTGGAGAGACGACCCCGACACTAAAGTCATACTCATGTACCTGGAGAGTTTCGGTAATCCAGCGACGTTTGTGCCGATGGCTCGCACTCTCACGAAGAGCAAGCCGATCTGTATCGTGAAGTCCGGCCGAACCGGAGTAGGAGCACAGGCCGCCGCGTCGCACACCGGCGCACTCGCTGCAACCGACCTCGCGACCGACGCAATAATTGCACAGGCGGGAGCGATCCGCGCTCAAACGGTGGAAGAACTGTTCGATTTCGCGATGGCGTTCGCCAATCAACCGTTGCCCGCCAGCAACCGAGTGGCGATTGTGACCAATGCCGGCGGCCCGGGCATCATCATTGCCGATGCCTGCGAAGCCCATGGCCTCGAGGTGGCGCCGCTCACCGCTGAGACACAGGTAGAGCTGCGCCAGGGACTGCCGGAAGAAGCGGCCGTCAGAAACCCGGTAGACCTTATTGCGAGCGCAACAGCTGAGACATACGAGTTTGCCCTGCAACACGTGTTCGAAGATCCGGGGATCGATGCGGTGTTCGCGGCATTCGTGCCTCCGCTCGGAATCCTGGTAAAGGATGTAGCGGCGGCCATTGTCCGTGTAAATGAACACCACCCCGAGAAACCCATCCTCGCCGTGATCATGGGAACCGAAGGAATCCAGACGGGCATCCCCGAACTCCAAGACGCGTGCGTTCCAGCATATGTATTCCCGGAATCGGCTGCGCGTGCGTTGGCAACCATGTGGCGGCAAAGACAGCGCATAGACTTTCCCGACGGCAAAGTGATCGAGTTCAACGACGTCGATGATGCGGCCGTCACCGAGATATTGGATTCGGCCGTTTCCTCCGGCCACGAAAAGCTCAGCGAGTCGGCCTCTCTTCGCATACTCGAGGCGTACAAGGTGCCCGTAGCACGCTGGCGTTTCGTTGAATCGGACGGCTGGGAGGATCAGACGCTGGCGGCTCGTACGGCGCAGACCGCGAAGGAACTCGGGTTCCCGGTCGTGATGAAAATCGTCAGCCCCGACATCACACATAAGACTGACGTTGGAGGCGTTGTACTTGGCATCGAATCCGCCGAAGAGACGGAGCAGGCAGTCGGGATAATGCTTGCGAAAGTGAACAAGGCCTGGCGGAGCGATGATCATCCCGCGGAAACCGCAGAACCGCGGCTCGACGGGATATTGCTTCAGAGGATGGCATCGAGTGAGACGGAGACCATAGTCGGCATTACGAGAATTCCTCGCGTAGGGCCGATGGTAATGTTCGGCCTCGGCGGCATCTATGTCGAGGTCATGCGCGATGTGGTGCTGCGCCTGTGCCCGCTCACGGACTCGGACGCCGACGAAATGATTCGTGAAGTCAAGCTCTCGAGTCTCCTCGAAGGTGTGCGCGGCCAGGCCCCCCGCGATCTCGGTGCTATCTCGAATGTGGTTCAGCGCATAGCGCAGTTGGCCTGTCGCCACAGCCGCATAGCCGAGATGGATGTCAACCCGTTGCTGGCCCTGGAACACGGTGTGCTCGCGGTCGATGCGAGGGTGCAGGTGTGCGAAGAGAACGGCCCGTGCGGGGGGGCGTCGCGCCTCCCCACTTGAGGAAACGCAGGCATGCGCGTCTTCCTGACCGGTGGAACCGGCTTCATCGGGAAACGACTCGTTCAAGCCCTCGTCGAACGAGGTGATGAATGTGTCGTCGTAACTCGATCGGGCAAGAACCCCTGGTCCACTGAACTCGTTCGGGTGGTTGAAGCAAACCCGGCCCTGGCCGGAGACTGGCAAGGTTATCTATCTGGAGTTGATGCCGTAATAAACCTCGCCGGTGAACGCATCGTGGATCCTCCGAGGCGTTGGACCCCCAACCGCAAGAAGCGACTCCGTGAGAGCCGCGTAAACACCACGGCAAACATCGTCGACGCTATTCGGGCAGCCACAGCAACTCCGGCGCTACTCGTAAGCGGCTCAGCCATCGGGTTCTACGGGCCGCGCGGTGATGCTCGAGTCGACGAGTCTGTCGGCCCCGGCAGTGACTTCCTCGCAACGCTCGCTCGTGATTGGGAGCAAGCGGCTACGGCGGCCAATGACGTAGTACCTGTGGCCCTGCTCCGCACAGGCATCGTGCTCGGCAGAAAGGGAGGTGCGCTCGCCTCTCTTGTGCCAGCTTTCAAGGTGGGCCTGGGTGGACCCTGGGGAGACGGCAATCAGTGGTGGTCATGGATCCACATTGAGGATGAAGTCGGCTTGATACTCATGCTCCTCGACCGCAAGCTCGATGGCGCCGTCAACCTGACCGCGCCGAACCCCGTGACTGTAGACGAGTTCGCCGAGAGTTTGGGGAAAGCGCTGCGAAGGCCTGCTTGGATCAGGACACCAGCTGTGTTCTTGAGAACCGGCCTGGGCGAGGGGGCGTCAGCGCTCCTCGACCTGCAACGCGTGAATCCCACCCGAGTTCTCGAATGTGGCTACGAGTTCCGGTTTCCGACGCTCGCTGAGGCATTGAAAGACCTCGTTTGACAAAACAACACACCCGGCACGTCGGGGGCTTCTTGCACGAAGTCTTCTCTGATCTGTCTAGGCGCGCGGTCCTTCCAAGCCAATCCACGCCGAAGAACGTCGCTCTTCCATCGAGCGTCGGTCGGATTGTATTCGACGACTGATAATAGCGCGGCGGAGTACTCGCCTGCGATCGTTTGTTAGACGACGATCTGCCACGTGACGTCGTTCCTTCAACACGATAACCGTCATCACCCGACGGCGGTACGTGCGACGATCCATGTGTTTGCGACGGTCGGTGCCGGAGCGTCTTTCAGTCGTCAAACGCCGACCGCCACTGATTCGCCGCTCTACGGGAGGAAAGCCACTACCAGTGTCGAGTGGATGGGTGCGCACGAGGGCTCCGAACTGCGAAGACGTGGATAGTGGACAAGGTAAGACCCAATCACACGTGCGCAAGTGCGTGGCGTCAGGGAGTGAGGGTCAGAACCCTTTCGGATCGGGACTTAACCGCTGGGAAGCCGCTTCACGTCTCTGCTGCCGTGAAGCACTCCGGTTCCAACCGCTAGTCCGACCAGGAGCCCTGTGCCAACGGTAATGATCGGCATAAATGGCACAAGGGCAACAGCTGATGCCACAAACGCGGTACCAATGCCCGCGACCAAGGGGACCGCCGGATTCTGAACCGCGTCCACGAACCTGAGCTTGTTACGAACGAACTGGCGGCTCTTTATGTAACTGTACGCTGCCGCTGCCCCAGAAACACCCAGCCAGATTAGGTCGATGCCGAACATTTAAGTCCCTCCTCACGTTTCACGACGAGACGTAACACAGTAAAGTTTCAGTCGCTCGCCGTGATCTCCAACGCCACATCCGCTG
>JBDGYW010000269.1:0-8217 GCA_039588935.1 Gemmatimonadota bacterium
TGATGGCACGATCACCTCGAGGCTGGCGCGAACGTGCTGATCCAACCGGCTGAATGTCTCGCCCAGACGATCGTGGTCGTACGCCGGCAGGTCCTTCGGATGTGAGCCCATCGCGAACGTACACAGTGCACCCGCAAGCCTCGATAGCTCCGTGTATGCCTTCTCAGGACTGGTGCGGCGTGTCTCCCAGAGATGCTGCAACGGTCCAATGCTGCTGTGAATGGAGTGGGCCAGCCAGAAGTTCGCCACCTCACTTGCAGCGTATTCTTCGAGGGGCTTGTGTCCGGCTTTTCGTTCCGCCGACAGGGCATTGCTCTTTGCTTCGAGCACATCCAGTATCCGCCTCAGGATCTCCAGCAGCCTCGAGCTTGCACCTATCTGTAAACACGGAGGGATGTACTCGGGATCGTAGATGAAATGCCCTGAACCGTCCCTACGTACGCGTGCCATTGGAAGGGACACTTCGTCGTCTGCCACTTCGAAGTCGAGGGCGAGGCGGAAGTTCTTCCTTCCCATGCTGAGGGTCTTTTCGTCCTGACCCGTGGTATCATCGATCACGACGCACTCGGATGGAACGAACCGCACTTCGGGCGTGGCCGGGACTCCCTCGACAGAGGAATTGGGTTGGCCCGCTCGATAAGGCGGGATCGCCACATGCACCAGATGGCTATCCTCGGTCGGCGAGAAGAGAGATCCGATGTCGCGCGAATCCGGGAGCGGATCGGCATCGGGAAACTGGAACCCCAGTCCGTCCGGCATGATCCCGCGTGCATGAACCAGCGACACGGAACCATTGTTCAGGGTTTCAGAATCGAACTCGTATCCAACCAAGCCGTAGGGTTTGTTGAAAAGATGTGACAGCGCGAATGTGAGGGAGTCTTCGTGGTAACGAGTCTGCGCCTGAAAATGATGTTGAGCGAGATGCATCCCCTCGTTCCATATCATCCGCGACAACGATCTCATTGGTTCTCCAGTCCTGATCCAGCCGGGAGCTCGATCGGACAGGACTCCGGCTTGTCCGTCGAAGGGACTATCGCCGAGGATTCGTGCCCGCTGCGCCCGAGATTTGGGGGATCATTTGCCCCCCAAACGTGCGATCACTACTATAATGCAGTAGGTTGTGTTGCGGATCAACTGGCTCGGGGTCTGCAGACCCCCATGTTGTCTCGCGACGCCGTTTCTGACGGAAGACACCCGTAGGTGAACTGGCCAAGTATGCTCACCGAAATCAACAGAGAAGACTTCCGGGAGAGATACCTGCTAGGGAGGCAGGTCGCCCACGAAGGGGTTCGGAGTTTCGAAGCCCGGGATACCGCTGACCGGAACGTGATGGTGCACCTTCTGGGAGCAGTGGAGGGCCCGGAGGCTGTCCCGTGGCTCGCGGCGCTGAGCGCACTGACTCCCGAACGCCGGTCGGGACTGCTCGGTGCGTTTGAGATCGACGGCGAGGCTATCCTTGTAACAGAGTCCCTGCCTCAGGTTCGGTCCCTGGCCGACTGGTTCGTGACCACAGCAGGCGATCGGAAGGTGACAGACCAAATGCCAGCCGTGAATGACGGCGGCAACACTTCTGTCGACCCGACCATCAACACAGCCGGATCCAGCACTGATCTTGACCTTGCAGGCGTGTCGAATCCTCCTACAGAGAGCCCGGCGCAGGCCGGGGACCCGGATCCGGGTCAAGATGCGGGCGAGTTTACGCGCATGTTTGTCCCGCACCAGCCTGGTCCTGACAGCGTACCACCAGACGAGGAGACGACTGAGGTCATTCCCCGCGTGGACGATCCCGCGCATCCCGGACCAGAGGCGGCCGAGATAGGACAGTCACCGGTGAAGCAGACCGGCAAGGATCACGGTGAGTTCACCCGCATGTTTGGGGGAGAGCCGGAGGACGCGCCCGCGCCACCGGCTGAACAACCGCAAGAACCACAACCGGCGGCGACATCCGAGGGCCGGGTTACGCCGCGCAAGGAAACCGACAAGCACGGTAGTGAGTTCACTGAGTTCTTTGGTGCCAAGGAAGAAGCGGACGTCGCCCCCCAGCACTCTCAGACACCCATCATACAACCGAGCTCAGCCGGCCCAGCGCGGCAGCATGAACCACCCAGACGACCGGACGAAAAGCGCAAGGCAGGGCCACGCATTGTCTGGCGGGATCAGAAGTCAAAGAAAGTTCCTCCAGTACCGGAGCCGCCCGAGATCAAGGTCCGCCGGGCGAAGGAGTCGCCTCCCGGAGCGATGGATGCCAAGGCGTCCACGCAGCCAGAGATGAGGCCTTCCCCGCCACTCAGCGCGTCCCCAAAGGCACCAGGCAAAGAACCGCCACCAATGCCCGGCCCAGTACCGAGCCAGCCCCCCGGACAGTTCACCGAGATCTTCGGTCATGCGCTGTCACAGGACCCGGAACCGCGCCCTCCGAGAACGGACGGTTTGGCGACGAGCGATCGGAAGTTTGAACAACCAACGATGGAAGAGCGGCCTCCACCCGACAAAGGTCCGCGGGCGTCTGTCAGCGACCATGATGCTCTGTTATCCGGTCAGGCTTCCGATGACTACCTGCGGGCGCTTGGTTCTGAGTCGCAGGTCGTGCCACCGCCGGCTGCGCCGGCACCCAAGCCGGCAGGAGATCAATACGACTACTCACCCGATTTGCCACCTCCGGTACCCAGGCCGCAGCCTGATCCTGCCCCGGGGCCAAGCGATTATACGCGGGTGGTATCCGGGCACCCAGCTGTGCCACCACCGCCTGCGGCAGCGGCGCAGGCGCCAGCCCCGGCCCCAGCCCCAGGCCCCGTCTCGGAGAATGGAGAATCTGCTCCAGCAAAAGTCCCTACCTGGCTGTGGGTGGCACTAGTCGCCATCGTGTTGATCATGGTTCTCCTGATCGTGGTGGTCGTGCTGACGTAGCCCGAAAACAACGTCCTACACCCCCGGAAGGCACGAACGATTTTTGGATGTGGCTTCCCGCGATGCTAGGATTCTTCGGCAGGCAGTACAACGATCAGTTCCAGCTGCACGTTGGGCAAGTCGGACGGTACGTAGACCGCCAGATTTCGCGCCAGGGAAATGGCATCCCACTCCGGACCGGATCGCCCCAACGCGAAGTAGCTATAGTCCAACCGTACCGGTAGTGCACTTGGCGGCTTTTCGACGTGACTCAATTGCAGGCCTGGTAGCGCCTGTTTGATCAGCGCGTCAATCCGGTCACTCGAACCGATCTTCACCAACTGCGGTGCTTTTTTGACCGTGTCCGTGTGCTCGATATCGGCCTTGAGAGCCAAAAAGAGCTGCGGCGCAGCCAGATACCGTTCCTTATCAAGCGCAGCTGCGTAGACCGAGGGCTGCACGAGGCGGAGTGGCACCGTCTCGCACCGGGCCGGAACCACTGTCTCGAGAAGCTCTCTCAACTTCTGGTCGAGCCCTCCAAAGCAAATAGCAAGATTCGCGTGGTCGTACCCAGGGAGATCCCGTGGGTGAAGGGTAGACGAGAAGGTGGTCAGTGCTCCCGCGAGTGACAGCATCACCCTGTACAGATCGCTCGGGTGCCCGCGGCTGGTCTCGAGTATGTGACGGAGCTCCGGCAAGTGCGTGTTCACTGTGTACAACAGCCAGAAGTTCGCAACGTCCGAAATTCCGAAGTCCGCAAGGCTCTGGTTTTTCTGACGGCGCGTTGCCGAGATCGCGGTACTCTTTGCCGTCAGGATTTCGACCATCCCGCGGGCAATCGCGATCACGTAGTCACTTGCATCGATATCGATCAGCGGCGGCACGAACTGAGCGTCCAACTCGAATCCCCCCGCCGGCAACCGCCGCACCCGCGCGACACGCAGCGACGAGGTCCCGTCGAGCGACTCACCCTCAACCGACAGGCGGAAATTCTTCTGGGCCACCTGAATGGGCTTTTCGGTTAGGCCCGTGTTCTCGTCCCGGCGCATTACGATTTCGGCGCGGAAACGAGTGCTCGCTTCATGCTGGTCAGAAGAGATGTTGTAGCTACCTTGACGGCTCTCCGGAATGGCCAGGAAGACGTCTAGTGATTCCTGATCCTGTTCCCAACAATCCTCGAGTGGTTTGGGCGCAGGCAACTTATCGGACTCAGGCATATCGAACAGCAGACCGTCGGTGAGTATTCCGGCTGCGGAAGACAACGCAAACACTCCACCAGCCAGCGCCTCTCGATCAATCACCAATCGCTGAAAGCCCCAGGGGAAAAAGGTCAAGGATGAGAGTTGAAACTCCAACAGATCCTCGAGGAACCGGTCCTGCGTCTGAAGGTGTTGCGGCGTCAGCAGCACACCCTTGGTCCAGAGTACTGCTTGCAATTGTCTCATAGGCAGTTAACCTAGCAGAAGAAATCCGGAAATCCAGCATCGAGGACTGCCGGAGGACAGCCCGTCAAACAACCACATCGACAAATTAGATCGTCGGAGAGGCAACATGAAGGAGGAATCGCCGGGAGGTACGTTCCGCGTCGAGGCCGGTGTACGACCAGCGAGCACGACCGGAGAATTCTCAGACCGTCCGTTCTTTGTTGCCCTGCTGGGTGACTTCAGCGGGCGATCGGCTAGAGGGAAAGTTGGAGACTCCTCGGACGTGTCGGGCCGAGCACCACTGCAGATTGACCGTGATGATCTCGACGCCGTCATGGCCCGCTTGGGACTCAACATGAAGATTGCGCTCCCGAATGGTGCAGAGAGCATCGAGCTGTCTTTCGCAGAGTTGGAGGACTTCCATCCGGATCGCCTGTTCGACCAACTCGCACTGTTCGGCGCCCTCAAGGGCAAACGTAATGAGATCGCCGATCCCGCCGGCTTCGCCAAGTTCAAAGAACGGTTGAAGCAGGAAACTGCGGCACAGTCGGAGCAATCCGCCAACGATTCACCACCACCGGTTGATGGAAACCTGCTGAATCAAATCCTGGACGATTCGTCGACTCAGGCGGCATCCGCCGCTGTCGCGGACGGCGGGCTGCAGGAATTCGTGAGGCGGGCTGTGGCGCCTCACGAGGTACCAAGAGCCGACCCCACGCAGGCCGAACTGCTTGCCCAGTTGGATGAGCAGATAGCGTCGCGCATGCGGTGGGTCTTGCACCGCGCTGAGTTTCAAGCGCTCGAGGCCGTATGGCGCGGAGTTTCCTTTCTGTGCCGCAGGGTGGAGACGTCACCGACCCTCAAGTTGTTTCTCATTGACATATCGAAGGAAGAACTCAGGCGTGACCAGAGTCCGGACGTTCCCATTGAGAAAAGTGGGCTGTACCGGCTGTTGGTGGAATCGAGCGTGGGAACTCCCGGAGCGACTCCGTGGTCGTTGTTGGTCGGGTGCTACTCGTTCGGTCCTCAGATGGACGACCTCAAGTTGTTGGCCCGCGTTGGCGCTATTGCAAGCCTCGCCAATGCCCCCTGGCTTTCGGCAGCGGAAAGCGCCGTGGTGGGCTGTCCCTCCTTCGACGCGGCACCGGACCCGAACCAGTGGGACGAGCCGGACCGCGAAGGATGGGACGCGATACGGCTCCTGCCATACGCGAGTCGTCTGGGCCTGGCAGTTCCCCGCTTCCTGCTCCGACTTCCATACGGGAGTGAGACTGACGAATGTGAGCAACTGGCGTTCGAGGAGATCGCGGGAGACGATCACCTACATGAAGAATATCTGTGGGGCAATCCGGCATTGCTGTGCGCCTTGCTCGTGACGCGAGCCTACGCGGCCCGGGGATCGGGTGTCCGCCCGGGCGGAAACCTCGAGATCGACAAGCTGCCTCTACACTTGCGCAAAACGGCAGGTGATACCATCGCCCAGCCCTGCGCGGAGGCGCTGCTCACGGAGCGTGCTCTCACGCGGATGAGCGATCGAGGCCTGATGGTTCTCGCTTCGCTGAAGGATCGGGATGCCGTGAGGCTGTTGCGGTTCCAATCGGTTTCAGATCCCCCAACCTCTCTGGAGGGCCCATGGGAATGACGGTGGCGATGGGAAGCCAGGAGAGCCCGCCCATTCCCCTCAAGTTCGGTCCACAGAGCCAATTCGACTCATTGCGGGAACTCCTGGAATCTTCGGGCTACACTTCGAAGTACCTCTGCGAACGCCTTGGCGTCTCCAGCATTTCTGAACTCGAGAACCTCAGAGAGGGTCCAATGACTCTCGAGGGCATCGAAAAAGTGGAAGACGTGCTCATCTGGCTGTTCCTCGGGAGGGAGCGACTGGACCGCGCGATTGCCGGCCGCTTTCTGTCGGATACTGATATGGAGATGCTCGGCGACCTAGGACTGATAGAGGATGCACCCTCGACCAATGAGATCCAGTCTACAGTCTTGTTATACCCCGTCGAGTCCGTCTATATCGTCTCCGATCTACCAATCAACAGGGAGGACGGATCGGTTGTCTCCTATCCTGATGCCGTGTATCCGCCATTTATGGCCAGCGCAGGCTGGTTCCTCTCGATGATGCCCAGGACTCCATGTGAGAGTTTTTTGGAACTGTGTGGCGGTACCGGAATCGCCGCTCTGCTCGCATCACAGTTCGCGACTCAGTCGTGCTCTGTGGACATCACGAGGCGCTCCACCATCTTCGCTGAATTCAATGCCGCGTTGAACCGGACGCGTGGGTTCCGAGCGCTGGAAGGAGATCTCTACGATCCCGTGAGTGGAGAGACATTTGACCGTATCGTGGCCCACCCACCTTATATGCCCGCGACGGAGAACTCCCAGATCTTCCGGGACGGTGGACCCGACGGTGAGCAAATCACCAGAGGAATCCTGAGAGGACTAACCGACCATCTGCGTCCAGGAGGGCAGCTCTTTGTGACGGCCATCCTGTCGGATCGAAGGGATGCTCCTGTGGAAGCCCGCGTTCGCGACATGTTGGGGTCGACTGCGCACGAGTTCGATGTTGCGGTGGTGACAATCAAGGGTCTACACCCGATAGTACACTATGGTGGAGAACTCTGGAAAGGCACCGCCACCGCGAACGAGGTGGAACCACAACTGGCCCATCTGAGGACGCTGGGAATAGTGCGAATGGTGCTCTGCACGGTGATCGTGCAACGGCCGGCCGAGTCTCGGAGCGTATTCACCACGAGACGAGTAGCCGGCCCTCAGTGCGACTGGGGTGACCTGGAGCGGATGCTGTGCTGGGAGGAGGGAGCCACGGATCCCAACTTGATGGACTGGCTGGCTACGTCGGCGCCGCGGTCGACAAGTACCACAGAACTCCTGGTCGCACACAGATTGGAGGATGAGGGATGGCATCATTCAGGTCTGTGGCTCAAGACGGAAAACCCGTTCGAGAACCAAGTGACATGTGGCAGCTGGGTGGCGGAATTCTTGCGCAGGTGCGATGGAAAACGGTCGGCGATGTCGGTGCTCGAATCGATGAAGGATGACGGAAGTGTGCCGATGGACGCGCCCGTCGATGAGTTCATCGAGATGGTAAGGGGTTTGGCGGTGGGTGGTTTCTTGCATTTCGATGACAGTTGACGCCGGGAGCCAGCTTAAGGTGTGTGCGTGTTGCGGGCCCGCAACATTGGTATCTGATCCGCCGCAAGCACTGGCTTCCCTCCAGTGTTCGTTTACTGTAAGTCGTGCTTGACAGCGCGTATGTGCAGGCGTTAACTACTGCTAATTGGGCAATCCTCGTGAGCTAAATACGCCCAGCCGTATCGGCAACGTGTCCAGACAACCGGAGGAGTAAGAGATGGCTAAGGAGAGCGTACACAAGAAATTGTCCCGTGTTCGCCCGCCACGGGTCAACATCTCCTATGAGGTGGAAACGGGTGGAGCTATCGAGGAAAAGGAGCTTCCATTCGTAATGGCCGTGCTAGGCGACTTCACCGGACAGCCCACTGAGCCGCTCGAGAAGTTGAAGGATCGCAAGTTCGCCGAGGTCACCCTCGACAACTTCGACGACGTGCTTGCCAGTATGAAACCGCACCTCGCGTTCACGGTCGAAAACAAGCTGAGCGACGACGAGGACGCGGGAAAGATTGCCGTCGACCTGAACTTCAAGAGCCTGGATGATTTCTCGCCTGACCGTGTGGCCGAGAACGTGGAACCCTTGCAGAAACTGCTGGAGCTGCGCAGTCAGCTCGCCGACCTGCGCGGTAAAGTCCAGAGCAACGACAAACTGGACGAGATCCTTCAGTCTGCACTCAGTGACGAGGAGAAACTGAACAAGCTCAAGGAGGAGTTGGAGGCCGAGAAGAGCGACGAGGGAGGCGACGAGGGAGGC
>JBDGYW010000270.1:0-8212 GCA_039588935.1 Gemmatimonadota bacterium
GTGGACAACACCGACATCTACCGGATGCTGTACGCGACACTGTTCGGCGAGTGGTTGCCGTAGGCAGGATACAACCACCATGGCGCGGAGTGTGAATGGGATCTGAGTTCGCGGTCTATTTTCGATTGGGTATTGAGCATATTGCGGATCTCCGCGGTTACGATCACATCCTCTTTATTGCCGCGCTAACTGTCGCCTACTCGCTGTTGGAGTGGCGTCGGCTGCTGATCCTCGTCACAACATTCACGCTAGGCCACTCGATCACTCTCGCGCTCGCAACCGTCGGCGTCGTTACGGTGAATACAGCGTTGATCGAGTTCCTGATCCCGGCAACAATCCTCGTCACGAGCGTATTCAATATCGCCGACAGCGGCGCCGCATCCGTGGAACCGGACTCGGCTAATCGAGCACGACGACACCATATCATCCTGTGCGTACTAGCTGGTGGTTTTGGTTTGATCCACGGCCTTGGCTTCTCGACTTTCTTGAGAGTGGTGCTCGGTGGTGAAGAGAGTATTGTTGTGCCGCTGTTTGCGTTCAATGTGGGGCTCGAGATTGGACAAATTCTGATCGTGGCGGTGCTGTTTGGCCTGGGAGCGCTGCTTCACAGGGTCGCGAGAATGGCGCGGCGCGATTGGCTGCTGATCGTATCTGGGGCCGCGGGCGGTATTGCAATCACCCTTTTGATAGAGCGTTTGCCGGGGTGAGCATCTGGAGTCGAATGGCGCCATCCTCAACTGCAAGGCATTTCTGGAGAAGAGAAAGATGAACAGGTCTCTGACGCGGTTCCTGTCGATATTGGCGATCTTTGCGTTTGCTCCCTCACTGCTTGGGGCGCAGCATTGGCTGCACGACGACAGCTCGCGCACCAACCGGTCGATGTTCCGGCCACTCGAATGGCCTGACCCGACCGGTCTCCGCAATGCCGCCGGCTCTCCCGGTCCCTCCTACTGGCAACAGCAAGTGGATTATCGCATCGAGGCCAGGCTGGATACCGTTGAGCACAAGATTTTCGGGTCGGAGCACATTACGTACACCAATAACTCGCCCGATCGGCTCCGCTACCTCTGGGTTCAGTTGGATCAAAACGTGCGATCGATAGAGCACTCGCGGTCGTACCAGACGCAGGGGGCACTTCCGGAAGAGCTCAGCCCCCGCGCGCGCCAGTTTCTGGGAAGGGCCCCATTTGATGGCGGTAACAACGTCACACGGGTGCAGGTCGTAGATGCAGACGGACTCGCTGATACGCGTTATATCATCAACGGCTCGGAGATGCGGGTGGATCTGTTGCAGCCGTTGGAGAGTGGCGAGGCGGTGGAGTTCGAGATCGACTGGGACTATCGCATTCCCGACAACGGGCGCGGTGAAAAAGAGCGGGTTGATGACGGATGGCTGTACGAGATGGCACAGTGGTTCCCGCGCCTTTCGGTCTACGACGACGTGAACGGCTGGCAGACGGATCAGTTCCTCGGAAGTGGTGAGTTCTATCTCGAGTTCGGGAACTACGATGTTCAACTCACCGTGCCCTGGAATCACATCGTCCAGAGTACCGGCGTTCTCCAGAATCCCGAAGAAGTACTGACGCAAACGCAAATCGACCGGCTCGCACAGGCGATGACGAGTGAGCAGCCTACGTTCATCATTGGTCCCGATGAAGTAATGGATCCCAGCACGCGACCGACACAGAGCGGCGTGCTCACCTGGCACTTTGTGGCCGATGATGTGCGCGACTTCGCGTGGGTGAGTTCCAAGACCTACGTATGGGACGCAGCCGGCTACCGGTACGCATCCGACAACAGGCTCATCGAGGCACATTCGCTATACCCGCGCGTCGCCATGCCGTTGTGGGACAGTCTGTCGACCCGCGCCGTGATTCAGACGCTCGAGACGTACGGGCGGATGGCTTTTGAATACCCGTATCCCAAAGCCTCAAACGTCCATGGTCCGGTTGGCGGCATGGAGTACCCGATGATCGCCTTTTGTGGCGCGCGCCCTCGTCCCGACGGGAGCTACCAGGACGCGATCGCCAGAGGGCTGGTGTCGGTCACGATCCACGAGGTGGGCCACAACTGGTTCCCGATGATCGTCGGTTCGGACGAACGCAAATGGACCTGGATGGACGAGGGGCTGAACACGTTCCTGCAGTACTATGGCGAGCAGGATTTCGACTCCAATTTCCCAAGCCGTAGTGGCCCGGCGCCCAACATCGTCGACTATATGCTGGATCCCGATCAAGTGCCGATCATGACGCACTCAGATCTGATTCACCGGGGATTTGGCCCCAACGGGTATACCAAACCGGCAACGGGACTGATGATGTTACGCGAGGAAATCTTGGGACCTGAACTGTTCGATGCGGCGTTTCAGGAGTACTCGCAGAAGTGGATGTTCAAGAAGCCCCAGCCCGCCGATTTCTACAGATCGATGGAAGACGGATCTGGTGAGTTGCTGAACTGGTTCTGGCGTGGCTGGTTTTACACGACCCACTACAACGATCAGGCATTGGCATCCGTCACGACACAGGGCGCCGAGGAACTGATCGGCGATACCGAGCGCGGCCAGCAGTATTACCGAATGCAGGTGGACAATGAGGGCGGGTTGATAATGCCGCTCTACCTGGGGATCACCTTTCAGGATGGTTCGAGTGAAATGGTCAAGCTGCCGGCAGACATCTGGCGCAACAACGAGCTGACATTCACATACGGATTTTTTACGGATAAAACTGTCGTTCGGGTGGTAATCGACCCTGACCAGGTATTTGCGGATGTGAATCGCGAGAACAACACCTGGACGGCCCCGATTCCCTGAGGAACTAAGACGAGGGTGTTTTGAAAACTCATTCAGGAAAACCGTGGCTGCAGCGCTGCCTTCTCGTTGCGGCTGCAGTCGCACTCGTTCCCGGTGCACTTGGTGCACAGCATTGGCTGCACGACGACAGCTCACGCACCAACCAGTCGATATTCCGGGCGCTCGACTGGCCAGATCCGACCAGTCTCCGAAACGCAGCGGGCTCACCCGGCCCCGGCTATTGGCAGCAGCAGGTGGATTATCGGATCGAGGCTCGGCTGGATACCGTCGAGCACAAGATCTTCGGATCCGAACACATTTCGTACGTCAACAACTCACCGGATCGGCTCCGCTATCTCTGGGTTCAACTGGATCAGAATGTCCGGTCAATCGAACACAGCAGATCGTACCAGCTGCAAGCGGCTCTTCCGGAGGAAATCAGTCCTCAAGCTCGCCGGTACTTGGGTTTGGAGCAATTCAACGGCGGTCACAATATCACGCGCGTTCAGGTATTGGACAGGGGAGCGCTCAGGGACACGCGGTTCTTGATCAACAACACCGTGATGCGGGTGGACCTCTTAACGCCGTTAGAGAGCGGATCGTCTGTCGAGTTCGAGATCGATTGGAACTTCCGCGTACCGGACCGTGCCCGCGGCAGCAAGGAGCGGGTGAGCGACGGGTGGATCTATCAACTGGCCCAGTGGTTCCCGCGCCTATCGGTCTACGACGACGTCAATGGTTGGCAGACAGATCAGTTCCTCGGCAGCGGTGAATTTTACCTCGAGTTCGGCAACTACGATGTGAAGCTCACGGTTCCGTGGGACCACATAGTTGATGCCACTGGTGTGCTGCAGAATCCCGAAGAGGTGCTCACCGAGACACAGCGTGAGAGAATTGCCGAAGCGATGCAAAGTGAGGATCCGATGTTCATCCTCCGGGCCGACGAAGTCCTCACACCGGGTTCTCGGCCGGTCCACAACGGTACACTCACATGGCATTACAAAGCCGAGAACGTCCGTGACTTCGCTTGGGTGAGTTCAAAGACATTCCTGTGGGATGCCGCAGGATTTAGATACCAGCCGGACAGCCGGCCCATCAAGCTGTACTCGCTGTATCCGCGTGAGGCGATGCCGTTGTGGGATAGTGTGTCCACTCGGGCAATCGTGCAGACAATGAAAACGTATGGCAGAATGGCATTCGAGTACCCGTACCCCGAGGCCACCAATGCGAACGGAGGGCGTGGTGGGGGCATGGAGTACCCTATGATGGCATTTTGTGGTGGCCGTCCCGCCCCGGACGGCAGCTTGACGGACGAGATCGTGAATGGGCTCGTTACCCTCACGATCCACGAGGTTGGCCACAACTGGTTTCCAATGATCGTGGCTTCAGACGAGCGCAAGTGGGGATGGATGGACGAGGGCCTCAACACCTTTCTCGAGGAATACGCCGAGTTGGGTTGGGACGCTGAGTTCCCCTCTACGGATGGTTCGGCGGTGGAGATAGTGAACCATATGCGTAGTCCCGATCAGGTGCCTATCATGACGGCGCCGGATCTGCAACACAGGGGCTCATTTGAAACGAACTACACGAAACCCGCAACGGGACTGATGATGCTTCGCGAGGAGGTTCTGGGTCCCGAGTTGTTCGATGCTGCATTCCAGGAATATTCCCAGAAGTGGATGTTCAAGAAACCTCAGCCGGCTGACTTCTATCGTTCGATGGAAGACGGGGCTGGAGAGCTGCTCAACTGGTTCTGGCGTGGGTGGTTCTACACGACGCACTACAACGATCAGGTGTTGGCATCAGTTTCGTCACAGAGTGCCGAAGAACTGATTGGCGATTCCGAGCGCGGACAGCAGTACTACCGCATGCAGGTGGAAAACGAGGGCGGATTGGTGATGCCGCTCTACCTTGGCATCACTTATGAAGACGGTTCGAGCGAAACGATCAAGCTGCCTGCGGACATTTGGCGGAACAACGAACTCACGTTCACATACGGTTTCTTCACCGACAAAACCGTCGTTCGAGTTGTGGTCGATCCCGAAGAGGTGTTCGCGGACGTGAACCGCGAGAACAACACCTGGACGGCCCCGATTCCTTGAGTTGAGTGTGTGGAATAAAGGAGGTGCCGCACTACTGATTGCCGGGCTCGTTGTGGTTCCGGTCGCGCCGTTTGCCTTGGACGAACCCGCACCCGCCCATCCGATGCACGTTTCCTACGGTCGGATGGTGTTGGAAGGCGACATGGCCCTGCTCAACGTTCGGATCTTCATTGATGACTTGGAAGACGCGCTGAGTCGGTTCCATGATGTACCAGGCCTGAGGATGCGACCTGATCCAGTCATCGACTCGCTGTTCACGGACTACTTCAATGAGATGTTCACCTTCGCCATAGGCGACTCCATTGTGCCGGGCGTCATTGTCGAAAGTGGCGAGTCTGACGACATGTGGTGGTATATCGTGTTGTTCCAGGGATGGGAACCGATCAATGAGATCAGTTTCCGAACAGAATTGCTCTACGAAATCTTCGACGACCAACGCAACATCATGCGGATCCTGCACACCGCGACGGACGAATATCAGATGTACTACTCAGTCGTGGGCGCACCTGAAACGCACGTGTTTTCGGCGAACGGCTGAACATCGAAGGTCCAACGTCCAACACCCAACGGTCGGTAAGGTGAGGTCCTTGGGTGGTGGATGTCTCTTGTTGGAAGATGGACGTTCAGCTCGTTCTACCGCCGCACACTCCCGACCATGACACGGGATGGGTGCCGCTCCGATCGATGCACCCTATGCATCGCCGCCTGAAAGTCATCTTCCGTCGCGCTGTAGATATCCACGAATGTCTGCGGATTTCGGTCCACGAGCGGAAACCACGAGCTCTGGACCTGGACCATGATGCGGTGCCCAGCTTCGAACGTGTGGAAGATGTGCGGTGACTCGAACGCGATCTGTGTTACCTCGCCGGGCACGAGTGCTTCAGGCGTCTCGTAGCTGTTTCGGAATTTGGCGCGCAAGACCTCGGCTCGCACCAGCATCTGATACCCACCCATCGGCACATCCATGTAGGGACTGTCGATGTCCGGTGCGTTGTCTGGATAAACGTCGATCAACTTGACGACGAAGTCGGCATCGGTTCCGGTCGTAGATACCCACAGGTCGGCGGCAACAGGTCCTGCCAGCGTGACATCCTCGGTAAGGATTTCCGTCTGATAAACCAAGACATCGGGTCGATCCGCTACGAATCGCTGGTCTTCGACCATGTATTCGCGGGAGCGGTCGATGCGAATCTCTTGTGTGTACGGAACAGGGTTGGCGGGATCGCTCACGTACGAGTCGCTGGTGCCCTCCGGTCCGCTGGGTGAGCCGGTAGCCAACACTCCGCCTTCATGGAAGAAGAACGATGTCTCTGTCATGCCCGGCGGTGGCCATTCGTCGAGTCGATGCCACTCGTTGGAACCGGTCGCGAACACCAACGCCTCCGGCAAGTCGAGTTGGCCTTTGTCCTTCAGGTGATAGTTGAAAAAGGCAATGTCCACGTTCTCACGATAGTACTCGCCCGTGGGTACCTCGAAGGACACGTTTCCTAGCCTGTCCCCCGTGGCGCGCACCCATCCGCCGTGATACCACGGACCGGCCACCAACGTATTCCGGATCCCGGGATTCAAACGCTCGATCGACTCGTAGATCTCGATCGGTCCGTATGGATCTTCGGCGTCGAACCAGCCTGCCACCGTCATGACTGCCGTTGTGACGTTATCCATGTGCGGAATGATGTTCCTGGATTGCCAGAACTCATCGTTCGTCCCGTGCGTCATCATCGAATCCCAGAACACCAACTCGTTGTTGAAGTGCCGTTCGTTGGCGTTTCTGAGTGCGCCCAGTTCCAGGAAGAACTCGTAGGCGTTGTCAGTTCCGAAGTTGAACCGTTGTCCACGGGTCGTCTTGGGATCAGGTCGAAAGGATCGGAATCCAGGGAAGAACCGAAATGCGTCTTGAAGGTAGAACGCGCCCTTGTGGTGGAAGTCGTCACCTACGAACCAGTCACCGATCGCTGCTTGCGGAGATGCAGCTCGCACTGCCGGGTGGTTGTTGATGATGCTCGCGGCGGTATAGAACCCAGGGTACGAGATTCCCCAGATCCCGGCTCTTCCGTTGTTCGGGTGTACGTTCTCGAGCAGCCACTCTACCGTGTCGTAGAAATCGGTGCTTTCGTCTACATCCTCCGGTCCATCTTTTTCAACCGCGTGAGGTGTCATGTTTCGGAACAGGCCATCCGACATGTATCGACCGCGCACGTCCTGGTACACGAAGATGTACCCTTCTTCCGCGAACCGGCGAGAGCCAACGGGGCCGAGATATTGCGGGTACTGATCTTCTCCGTAAGGTGCCACGGTGTAGGGAGTGCGCTTCACCAGGAACGGATACTCCTGTGAAGTATCCGTCGGCACATACACGGCGGTGAACAGCGCCGCGCCGTTGCGCATCGGGATCCTGTATTCGTGCTTGGCGTAGTGTTCGACCATGTAGCGGACGTCGGTCTCGGGAGTGCCCTCACTTGGTGCGCATGAGACGATTGGAGAGATCACCGCTGCGATGAAGATCAACAAGCCGAACTGATTTTTGCTACTCACGTTGTTACTCCACCTGAAAGTCCAAAAACCAACAAGGAATATCCAATGACCAAGTGTCCTGCACCTCTGCATCTCTGCCGCTCATGCTGCCTCTCCCTCTGCTCCCTCTACTCCGCCTAATACTCCCACCAAGGCGTATCCAAGACCGGCGGTTGCTGCAGGAGCAGGTATTGCGCCATTTCCCTCAAACGCTCGGCCGTGCTCACAGGACCGCGGTAGCAGTGTCCTCGGCCTCGACCATACATGAAGAAGCCAGGATAGTGAGGGTCCCGCGTGGTCTTCATCCAGGCTTCCATTTCCATTACAGGGAAATTGAGATAGTAGTTGTCCATGTCACCGGTGTAGATGCGGAGTTTGTCGACCAATTTTGGCCCCAACCAGCTCCAGTTCGTCTGCAGGTGGTGTAGTAGGTCAAAATTCTCGCGCCAGTACTCGGCGACTTCCCGGTTGACCACACCCGTCCGTTTGTCATATAGCGGCTCAAAGTAGCCATCGTCGCCAATCGGCCCGTGCACTGCGGCCCAGATGTCGAGCTGCTGTCCGGAGCGTCCCTTGGTTCCGCTCACCAGCTCAAAGCGGTTCCGCTGATCTGAGGTGACGCGGACTTCGCCGTTGATCTCTCTCGAGTTGATGGTCGGGACGCGGAAAAAGCCTCTGTCTTTGTAGAAAGCGTTTTCGTCCTCGTAGATATTTACGCCCTCGACGTTCGTGAAGGTGACGGGGTCGGGACAATACGACCATGCTCCGCCGAAGAAGTCGGGGTTAAAGATCTGGAGGGCCCGTGCTTC
>JBDGYW010000271.1:0-9262 GCA_039588935.1 Gemmatimonadota bacterium
GGGAACCAGCTGCACCGTGACGGACGCCGAACCCGAGACTCCGTCCGCGCTGGCCGTGACGGTAGCGGCACCATTCGCCACCGCCGTCACCAAGCCCGCCGAGTTGACCGTCGCGACGCTTTCGTCAGATGACTGCCACGTGAATGTCTTGTCGGCGCACACCACGCCACCACTGTCAACCGCCGACGCTGAGAACTCTTGTGTCTGTCCGATCGCCTTGAGGCTCACGATCGCAGGATCCACCGTGATCGTGGCCGCCTGTTGAGTGACGGTCACCACCGCTGTGCCCGATATGCCACCCGACGTCGCCGAGACCGTCGTCGTGCCAGCCGCCAGAGCAGTGACGAGACCGGCTCTGCTGACGGACGCGACGGTGTCGACTGACGACTCCCACGTGAACTCCGTGCCGGTGATCGCGTCGCGGTTACGGTCGCGGGCCGTGGCAGTGAGCCGGACCGTGGCGCTCAGAAAGTTGAGCTCAGCAGACCCAGGTTCGATGGTCACCGAAAAGACGATGCCGTTTGGGTCAGTGGTATCTCTACAGGCGATAAAGGTCGCACTGGCGGTCAGCACGAAGAGCAATGCGTGCAGTGTCACCCGAACGGGGACACCGACCATACCGATGCCTATATGCACCGTATTCAGCATGCACCGGTAAAAGCGCGTGGCAGCCTCCCTGCTGCATCGGAGATACCGTCGGTGCTCACGGTCTCGTCGTCCGGCATGCGTCTCACTGCGGCGTCTGTCTGGCGGCGGGGCCGGAAAGGCCACCGGCGGACTACGCTTGTCGCACAGGCAAAGATGCAGGCCGATCGTGAGAGCGGCAAGAGCGCGGTGGCACGTTGTCTTCCTTGCCATTCTCGCAGCAGGCCTGCATACTGTGATGGTGGAGGTTTGTTACATGGCTGCGCGTACTAGGTTCTTGCGCATTTGTGCCTTCAGTGAGAGACCCGTGCGGATTGGCCTCACTCTCGCCGCCTCGCTCGTGAGTAGTATTGCGCTCTTGGCCTGTGACGTAACGGGCGCGGATAGCGTGGCAACGCAGCTCGGGATCAGAACACACGGGTTTCGATCGCGCCGGCACTACAGATAGTGCTTCGAGATGCAGACGCGGTGACCGTGGACGACGCGACAACCGCTGTGACCATAGAGATCGGAACGAACCCCGGCGGCGGCGCACTCTCCGGCACAACCACGGTGAACGCCGTAAACGGCATTGCGACATTCCCTGACCTCTCAATCGACGAAGCGGGAGACCGGTACACATTCGTCGCAACGTCGGGCAGCCTCGGCAGTGTGACGAGTACCGCGTTTGACATCCTGGATTCACCGGCGCGAATCGACACCGTGATCCTGGACTCTACGACGCTGATGATCGGAGGTCCGAACGTTCCGTACACGGCAACGTTGACCAACGGGAGCGCTGACACATTGTCGTGGGTCGTGGTCCAGGCATACATCGACCAGGGCACGGTGTCGCATGCGGCGGGGGGAGGCGTCGTAGGAGGCTTTTCCCAGTGCGGCGGGGAAGAGTTCGACTTTCCGCGGGGCTCCTGTACGTTCCAATTCACCGTGCTCGCGTCAAACTCACATGGTGAAGGAACGTTGGTGGAGGGAGACGCCACGGCGCGGTTCGTGTTGCACTGGAACGATGTGGTGTTGGACACTTACCCCGTGCCCGTGACGCTGACCAACTGATACTACCGTCTCTGTCGGGAATGTTTGGCCGGCCCCCGGGCGAGCCGAGTCCCGGTACCGTAATCTATTTAATGGCAATGAGTTATGGCCGAGCGCCGTTGCAGCGTGGGTGCGGTGAAGACGCGAAGACGGTCCCGAACCTCACAGGGAGAGGGTGTATGCACAGTCGGAATCTGGCGAATGTCTCGCGACGGATGCACCGTGACGCCCCGTGGATGGGGAATCCTCTGCGAAGTACGAAATCGGCGAGGTGGAATCCTAGATCGTCACAGTCCTCAGGAATTCGATGCTCCTTCTCAACCCCTCAAGCGGTTCTTCGGTCTCGATCTCGACGATGAAGCCGTGGTCAACAATCTCGCTCTGCAACGCTGCGTTCAACAGCGCAGGCCAATCCATCATTCCTTCGCCGCAGGGCACGATGCCACCCAGCCTCCCGGGTTCCGTGCCTTTCTTTGCGGGATCATAGTCGTGCATGTGCAGGGATGAGTATCGGCCAGCGTACTTCTCCAGATAGTACACGATATCATACCCGCCCGCGATGGAGGCAAGCTGAAACTGCATCGTGATCAAACCCGGATCGAGCGCTTCCATTATGTGCTCGTACTGTGGCCTTCCTTCCACCTGAGGGCCGATGGCGTGATTGTGATAACCAAGCCGTAAGCCCGCCGCCATGACGACTTCGGCCGCCGCGTTGGCTCTCTCTGCCCACCTCTTGATGTCGTCGACAATGCCGTCGTCACCGATACCCGATCCCGACATTACGATGTCTGCCAAACCAAGGGCGGCGGCATAGTCAGCGGTCTCGGCAGGATCGTCAACCACCACCTCGTGGGGTTCGAAGTGAGCGGATTTGCAGACGAGTCCAACATCCTCGATCTGCTGCTTGACCTCGGCGGGTGGCAGATCCGTGAGATTCCCGTAACCCGCAGTCCTGTAGTAATTGCCGCGAGGTGAGCACATCTCAACGCTGGCGTAGCCGAGTTCCTGAACACTCTTCAACGTTCCGGGGAAGTCGCTCTCGATCTCTCTTCTCACACCATAAGACTGAAACCCAATCGGTCTGTTGAAAGGTGAGGTCCCGGAAGCAGCGCTGGATTGTTGATTCTGCTCTTCAGAGCAGCCGATGCCGGCACCGACCGCAAGCATACCGACTGCACTTGTTCCCAAAAACTGTCTTCTATTGAGCTTTCTGATTGAATTCCTCATATGATCGACTTCCAGCACTTCGTGTCGCTCTTGGTCAGGCTGCTTTGTGTCGTTACTCATTGCGGTCTCTCCTCATGCTCGTGTCAGCTCGGTCTCGACACTGGCTGAATCCGACAGACTCTCCCGTAATCCCGAGACTAAGCTATTGGCCAGCGCCTGGCTGGGCTAGAGTCGGCTGGAAGATCCGCTTTCCCCGCCTGGCATGGTGCAGCGGAACAAATCCGCCGTCAAAGGTGCCTGGGCAATGCCGGCTCAACGACTTAGCATATGAAGAACCGTATCATCGAAGGCGTAACAGCGAGAGGGTCGACAGCTATGCCGACAACACAACTTCGCGTCACAACCATGATGATCCTGACCACGCTGGCGGCATGCTCCGCCGACAGGGAAACCCAAGAGGCCAACTACGACGAGGCCAGGGTACCCGCATACACCCTCCCCGATCCTCTCGTCTCGGCCGACGGCACGCCCGTGGGCGATGCCGATGCCTGGCGAGACCGGCGGTCTGAAATCCTCAGGTTCTTCGAGCAGCACGTATATGGCAGGACCCCGGACGGGTCGACTGCGTTGCGTTTCGAGGCCCGTTCGGTGGACACGGAGGCGCTCGACGGCAACGCCACGCGCAAAGAGATCGTGGTCTATTTTTCCGATAACGACACAGGCCCTCGCATGGACCTGCTCCTCTACCTGCCCAACGACCGCATCGGACCGTTGCCTACGTTCCTCGGGCTCAACTTCAACGGTAATCATTCCATCCATTCGGACCCGGGCATTACGCTTTCGACGCGGTGGATGCGTAACAACGAGGAGTACGGCGTGATCGACAACCGCGCCACTGAGACCTCGCGTGGTATGAGCTCCACCCGCTGGCCGGTCGAGGGAATCCTCGAACGCGGCTACGCGCTGGCTACAGCCTATTATGGCGACATAGACCCCGATTTCGACGACGGGTTCCAGAACGGCGTCCACCCCCTGTTCTACGAAGACGGTCAGACCGCGCCGGAGCCGGACGAGTGGGGCTCGATCGGAGCGTGGGCCTGGGGCCTGAGCCGAGCGCTGGATTACCTCGAGACCGACGCCGACGTGGATCACGAGCGTGTCGTCGTGATGGGTCACTCGCGGCTCGGCAAGACGGCGCTGTGGGCGGGCGCGCAAGACGATCGCTTCGCGCTGGTGATCTCGAACAACTCAGGGTGCGGTGGCGCGGCACTGTCGCGGCGGCGCTTCGGCGAGACGGTGGAACGCATCAACACCAGCTTTCCGCACTGGTTCAACGGCACCTTCAAGCAGTACAACTACCGGGAAGACGCCCTGCCGGTGGATCAGCACATGCTGCTGGCGCTGATGGCTCCCCGTCCGGTCTATGTGGCCAGCGCTGCCCAAGATTTTTGGGCCGACCCATACGGTGAGTTCCTCGCGGCTTACCACGCCTCTCCGGTCTACCAGCACCTGGGTACCGACGGTCTCGCGGCCGACTCAATGCCTGGTCTGTCTCAACCTATGCAGAGCACCATCGGCTACCACATCCGCCCTGGCGAACACGACGTGACCGGCTACGATTGGGAGCGGTTTTTAGATTTTGCCGATCTACATCTGAAGCGGTGATTGGTCCGGATTTCAAGATGTCTACCGCCGATCGCGCAGGTGCTGCGCGCTCTATCCCTCGAGCGGTCGATTTGCACTATCCAGGTAAGGGGATCTCCAGCTGGTTCTCAACCGGCTCGACGGTTGCTCGGTGCGCTTCCACAATTCTCATTAGCTCATCCAGGATCTCCGGGTGGTCAGAGGCTACATCGTATTTCTCAGATGGATCATGCTCCAGGTGGAACAGCAGGGGTGGATCGTGTTCGTGGGGTTGGTCCCGATATCCGGCTTGGGTGGTGAAGTGGACTTTCCATGGTCCGTGGCGGACCGCGTAGAGACGAGTGCCCCGGTAGAAAAACATGGTATCCCGCTGGCTGGGACCTTCTCCACGCAACGTGGGCAACAGGTTGAACCCATCGAGGGTCCGGTCGACGGGCGGTTCCACACCTGCCAGCGCCAGACAGGTGGGTAGAATATCAAGGGTGCTGGAGAGGCCGCCGTTCACCGCACCGGCAGGGATAGTCCCCGGCCACCACGCAATGGTGGGCTCGCGCATGCCCCCATCCCAAGTGCTGCCCTTGCCACCGCGCAGCAGGCCCGCCGACCCCCCTTCCTGATCCTGGGTTAGCCAGGGGCCGTTATCGCTGGTGAACAGAACCAAGGTGTTCTCGTCAAGCCTCAGACGCCGCAACGTATCCAGAACCTGCCCCACGCTCCAGTCGATTTCCTCCACCACGTCGCCATACAACCCCCGCAGGCTCTGACCATCGAACTCTTCTGATGCGAACAGGGGGACGTGGGGGAAGGTGTGGGGGAAGTACAGGAAGAAGGGTGCGTCCCGGTGGTCTTCGATGAACCGTACCGCTTCACTCGTATAGCGTTGTGTAAGGGTCGTCTGATCGACCGGCTGCTCGATGATTTCCTCATTTCGCATTAGCGGCACCGGCGGATCGCCCCGCGCCTCGCTGTTCATGTCATTGCTGTAGGGAATGCCGTAGTAGGTATCGAATCCATGCCTGGTGGGCAGATGCCAGGGCAGGTGCCCCAAATGCCACTTGCCGATGCAGGCGGTGGCGTAGCCCCCTGACTTCAGGGCTTCGGCGATGGTGATTTCGCTGGCGGGCAAGCCACCGCCCGAGTCAGGAAACAACACGCGCCGTTTGTCACTGCACATCCCGCTGCGGATGGGATACCGACCCGTGAGCAGAGCCGCCCGGCTCGGAGTGCATACGGAGGCGGCGACATAAAACTGTGTGAGTTTCATGCCCTGTGCAGCCATGCGGTCCAGGTTGGGTGTGCGCAGGGAGGGATGACCGAACACCCCCAGATCGCCATAACCGAGGTCGTCGGCAAAAATGACAATGATATTCGGCGATCGACGCGCCCCGGACGTTTGAAGTGAACCTCCGGTCAGCGCAAGCCCGGCGGTCCCCAGACCCAGGAATCGAAGAAAGTCCTTGCGAGTGCAGGTATGCAGATCTTCAGATCGGATCGGTTCCATCAGCACCAAACTCCTTCCAGGCTCACTGAGTCACATTGAAAAACGATCAGCACGGCACACTGAAGGCACGCTAACCGAACCGCACGCGTGAACTGGAAGCCAGAGGGGAGGGCGAGCAGCACGAGGATGGTACGTGTCGGACGACGGGGATGTCGGTTCGGAGCGTGGAACCGGGGACAGCGTCCTGTAACAGTTGCGCGTCTGTCGGGCGGCATGTTCCTACCTCACACTAAGACCGCTATCAGTGGCGTGTCGGTGGCGGCCTTGGACGAGTCACTGAATCTGCCACCGCTCGCCATGCCACACAACGCAGGTGCCTTCGGCTCACGGCAGCCCCGAAATCTCCCTCACCCAGATGTTCCGGTAGCTGACCGGGTTGCCGTGGTCCTGAATTAGAATCGGGGCCCGATCGGCGTGCGCCTCGTACTCCGGCTCACCGATCCACTCGGTGGGGCCCCGAAGCTCAGCGTGGTTCTGGATCAGCACGCCGTTGTGGAACGCAGTCATGTAGGCTGGGCTCGAGAGCGACCCATCCGCGTCGAAGCGCGGCGCCGTGAAGATCACGTCGTAGCTCTGCCATTCGCCGGGCCCTCGGCTCGCGTTCACCATCGGGATGTGTTGCTTGTAAATCGCACCCGCTTGCCCGTTCGGGTAGGTGCTGTTCTCGTACGAGTCGAGGACCTGAATTTCGTAGAGTTCCATGAAGTAGACGCCGCTGTTGCCGCGGCCCTGGCTCTCGCCACGGACCTCTGCCGGAGAACGCCACTCGATGTGGAGTTGGATGTCGCCGAACCCCCGCCGCGTAACGATGCTGCCGGATGCGGGCACGACCGTCATGGCGCCATCCTCAACAGACCATCCAGCATCACCGCCTTCCTCCGCGGCCCACTCCGAGAGATCGTTGCCGTCGAAGAGTACGATCGCGTCCGAGGGAGGTGCGCCAGTCGCGCCGGGTGAAACCACTGCCGGCACGGGTTCCCACACTTCTGTGAGCGCGGCGGCTCGTATGCTGTCTTCTCGTGTAGTGAGTTCCGCTCCTGCGGTTGCCGTCTCCTGCGAGCCGCCACATCCAAGGCCGAAAGTCCCGATGGCGGCGAGGAGGATCGCGAACACCACTTTCCCGGTACTCATACCGACGGGAGTCTCCAAGGTGAGCGATACTCGGGCAGGAGGTGTGAGTTCGCCTCGTCGTCTCCCGGGAACGCCCGTGCCGCGTCGTCCCACGTCAGTCGGCGTCCCGTCTTGAGCGCGATGTTGCCGAGGTGCGCGGTAATCGCCGCGCGGGCGGCGACTGCGGCGTTGCACTTCGGTTGCTCCCTCGTCTTGATACATTCGACAAAGTTCCTCATGTGTGCGTCGAGCCCGCCATCGTCCCGCCGGCGCTGGACGGGCATTGGAGTGGCTTCGTACTCCACCCTGCCTTCGACGTTGTTGGTTTCGGGGATAACCTCCCACTTCTCGCGGTCGGCCACCACCGTGCCGTGGTTCCCGATGAATGCCACTCCGTGATTGCGGCCGTATGGCCCCAGATCGATGCCGGTTGCGTGTTCCCAGAGCATCGAGTAGTCATCGAATACAAAAGCAGCCTGCATCGTATCGGGCGTCTCGGACGGATCGTCGGGGTACGCGAATTTCCCCCCGTTGGCCATCACACCCGTCGGCCCCGCGTTGCCCATGCCGTAGTGCACCATGTCGATCATGTGCACTCCCCAGTCGGTCATGAGCCCGCCCGCGTAATCCCAGAACCAGCGGAAGTTGAAGTGGAACCGGTTCGGGTTGAACGGCCTCGCCGGCGCCGGCCCGAGCCACATGTCGTAATCCACCCCCTCTGGGACCGGTTCGTCCGGTAAGGTCTGTATTGCACCCATCCACCCCTGATATGCCCAGGCCTTGACGAGGCGGATCCGCCCGATCTCTCCCGACTGTGCATACGCGGCCGCATCGCTCCAATGCGATCCGCTCCGTTGCCACTGTCCGGCCTGGACAACCGTGTCGTACCGCTCCGCGGCGGCGACCATCAGGTCACACTCGCCAATCGTATTGGCGAGTGGCTTCTCCACGTACACGTCTTTCCCCACCTCGCATGCCATAACCATCATGAGGCAGTGCCAGTGATCGGGAGTCCCGATTATCACCGCATCGATGTCCGGATCTTCGAGGAGGTTGCGGAAATCGGAGTAAAGCGTGGGTTTGCGGGAGGTGGCGCGCTCGACCTCGTCGGCGCGTCGGTTCAGCACAGACGCATCGACGTCGCAAAGTGCTCCGCACTCGACCTCTGGAATCTTGAGGATGGATTGCAGGTCGGTGAACCCCATCCCGTTGACCCCGACCACTCCGATGCGAACCTGGTCGCTGGGAGCAATCCTCCGTGCCTGGGAACTGAGAACACGGGGCATCATCGTTGCCCCTAATAGGATGCTGGAGTCACGCACGAAATGACGTCGCGATGTCATGGCTTGCTCCTGTGCTACAGTTGCCAAGCACGGTCTCGAGGGAGCCCGGCCGATCTGTTTTGGAAAAAATCTCGGCTGGGATTGCCTTACTATAGGCCGCGGGGCGTCAGATGGCTAGAACCCCAATGATATAGAGGAAATGGGAGATCGTAAATTCGGTGTGGAGCGCGGGCTCTATGCTCCTCGAGCGGGATCCAGGCGTCGTCGCGACACGGACCGGAAAGATGGGAAGACAGCCAACCTGACTGGTCGAATGGCATTGCTTTGGAGAGTCGGGATGGCGGGAACTGGTGCCGCGGTTCTACGCAGAAGAAAGCGGATGGACGCGGAGGTAACGGTCGAGCACCTCCGCACCTATCTTCTGTAGATGCCTGATCTTCCCTTTGCCTTCAACAGCGCCTTACGCGACCGCTATGTGGTCGAGCGAGAAATCGGTGCAGGTGGCATGGCCACCGTACACCTCGCCCTGGATGTCCGGCACAACCGCCACGTCGCCATCAAGGTGCTGAAGCCGGAACTCGCCGCATCGTTGGGCGCGGAACGGTTCCTCAAGGAAATCGAGATCGCCGCTCGCCTGACTCACCCGCACATCATCCCGCTCTACGATTCGGGAGAGGCAGCCGGGTTCCTGTTCTATGTCATGCCGTTCATCGACGGCGAATCGTTGCGAACGCGCCTGCTGCGAGAGGTACGGATTGATGCGACGGTCGCCCTCGGCATCGTGGCGGACGTCGGCGACGCGTTGAGTTACGCCCATCGGCAAGGCATCCTGCACCGCGACATCAAACCGGAGAACATCATGTTCTCCGAAGGCCATCCC
>JBDGYW010000272.1:0-8187 GCA_039588935.1 Gemmatimonadota bacterium
TCGTAGCTTTGTACGTCGCACCGCCATCGCGCGGAGTCGGCCACGTGAAACTCGATAGACTGATAGCCGTCTAGGTATTCGAATTCTCCGAACGGCAGCCTGTAGGGCACATACGATGTGTCCGCAGCAACCGACAACGCCGCCGCGAGCCGCGCGTGATCGAACGCTGGCCGCACCACGCGCCGAGATGGATCCACGAATACAAACTCCGTCCCGTCATTCATTTTGTTGCGATATACGAACCGATCGCCGTCGAGCCATCGTGCAGTGGGCACGAGACCGAAGAAACCCGACTCCATCCCATACACCTTGTTTGCCGCATTGAAGGACAGGAGTTGTTCAGCGCGGGCGTAATCGTTCTGGGTCACCTGCGAGCGCGCGACTCCGGACCAACAACAAATGAGGAGACCCGCCGCGACGGTCGTTCTCATGTAGGTTGTTCGTTTCACGACGATACCCTCCGGTTGAATGCGAGCTGCGAACGTTTTCGTTTTTCGAGCGGCACCTATGATCACATCTGTGGCTGAGAAAGACCAAGATTCCAACGAAGTGACGTCGTTCTAACGGCACTCCTCACAGGCGACCATCGCGATTTCTTCTCCGGCAACGAGGCCGGCCAGCCAGTCCCGGAGGCGCACGCCATCAACTTCCACCTCGTAGAACTCATTCGACCGAACGATGCCGTGGGTGTCACCGGGGATCATATAGCTCCGAAACGCCGGCAAGGCGGCGGATATCTCCGCGAGGTTCGCATCAAGCAACTCTACCAACGGCACGTCGTCGATTCCCTCCAATCGAAGGAAATCGAGCTGGACCTGGTCGGCGTGGATATTGATCTGGGAAAGGCGCAGGTTCGATGCGTGAGTCCCGGCGGCTATGTAGTAAGTCACGAAGTCGGTGGAGTCTGCGTCGGCGTATTCGGGCCATTCAGGAGTGACCGACGGATTGCCCCATGTCTGCAGGGTGGACGGAATCGGATCGCCGCGATATCCCCCGGCCGCGTCGCCCAGCTGTTCCACGCGAGCATCCGAGTAGTGTGCGGCGATAACAGGTGCGTGGAATGACGATCCCAGAGCCCCCGCGCTCGTCCCGGTTACCAACACTATGGACGGGTCTGTCACCCGTGCGTACAGCCAGTCCAGCGCGGCCTGGGCGTTCCTCACACCCCGGTGCTGAATGTCGAACGATCGAGCCGGCTGGGAGTCGTTCGCCTCCACCTCATAGGTGACTACTCGGTCGCCTACATGCACATCGCCGGTGCAGTAGGGGATGAACAGGACGCTGTGTTCCGCGATGGGGTTCTCGGCGTTGTCAAAGTCGAAGATCCCCCGGGGAGCCGGCGTGTCTTCCTCGTCGACAGCCGGATCGTATGTGGGAGAACGATCCAAGGCGCAGATCTCGCCAAACCAGCAAGCTCCTCCTCCCTGCATGTACACTGTCAAGGCATTGGTGCTGCCCGGTCGGAACCAGAATGAATACTCGCTCCCGTCGGAGCAAATGGTTTCACCACCCGCGACAATGTGGTTCCAACCTTCCTCGAGATCGGCGAAGGGATCGTCGGAACAAGCGAACAAACAAACCAAAAGGGGCAGGCTCAACATCTTCCACATCGGTTTTTTCTCCCATTGTATGGCGCAGTGGACGGAAAGCAAACCGGCTCCTCTGGGCTGAGTCCGGCTGCACGCAAATCTACCGGTATTCCGTCACAAGGCGAGCATCGTGTTACTCCCGCGCGGAAACCGCTCGGCGCATACATTCAATGGTCGTGAGTCCGAAGCCTTGGAGATGTCGGCATGATCGAACAGACGCGCGTAACAAACGCAAGGGCGTTTTTCAGGCCCTGTCGTGTTTTCGCAATCGCCTTTGTGGCGGCGCTGGTTTTACCGCACTCGTCGAGTGACGTTTTCGCCCAGGCAGGTGACTCCCGGTCGAACCACCAACTGCGATACGAACAACCGGCGGAGTTCTTTGAGGAAACCATGCTCCTGGGGAATGGCCGGGTCGGTGCGGCGCTGTTCGGTGGTGTAACGACCGAGCGTATCTACCTGAACGATGCCACGCTGTGGGCCGGTGGGCCTGTGAACCCACGCATGAATCCAAGCGCCCACGAGCATCTGCCCGCGGTACGCGAAGCTCTTGCCGCGGGCGACTGGCGTGGCGCCGATACACTAGTGCGCAATCTGCAGGGCAAGTTCTCGGAGTCTTACGCGCCGCTCGGTACCCTGCTCCTCGAGATGAGTCACTACGGCGAAGCGACGGATTACGAGCGCTCGCTCGACCTCGCCAGTGCTACCGCTACTGTCAGTTATCGGATAGGCGAAACTCAGTACGAGCGGCAAACGTTCGTGTCCAACCCCGACAGGGTCATGGTTTTCCGGCTGCATGCCAGCGAACCCGAGATGCTGGGATTCCGCGTGCGGTTTGAGAGTCTGCTCCGCTACCGGGTCTTCACCGAGCGCGGGAAACTCTCCGCGCTCGGCGAGGCACCGATACACGCCGAACCCAGCTACAGAGGCAACATCCCGGATGCAGTCGTCTACGAGGAAGGACGCGGGACTCGCTTTGCCGTGCTCGCGCGAATCGTGGACACTGACGGAACTGTGACGGAGACCGGCGGAACACTCAACCTATCCGGCGCGTCGCACGCCACGCTGCTCGTTTCGGTTTCCACCAGCTTCAACGGGTTTGATCGTGAACCGGGTCTTGATGGGCTCGATGAAGTCCAGATAGCCACGGTACAACTCAATCAAGCGAGCACTCTCCACTTCGATGCGCTCTACGAGCGTCATGTCCAAGACTTCGGAGCGTATTTCGATCGCGTGGCAATCGACCTGGGCGATGATCCCGTTCCGGGCATGGCCACGGACGAGCGCCTGCGCAGGTACACCGACGGCGCGGAAGACCCTTACCTCGAAGCCCTCTACTTCCAGTTCGGTCGCTACCTCCTGATCAGCTCGTCGCGCACTCACGGCGTGCCGGCCAACCTTCAAGGCATCTGGAATCCGCATATGCGTCCGCCTTGGAGCAGCAACTACACCACCAACATCAACGCCGAGATGAACTACTGGCCGGCCGAAGTAACGAATCTGGCGGAGATGCACGAGCCGCTGCTGACGTTCATCGGAAACCTCGCTGAAACCGGTCGCATCACAGCGGAGACATTCTGGGGCACGCGCGGTTGGAGCGTGAGCCACAACACCGATATCTGGGCTATGACCAACCCAGTCGGTGACTTCGGGCAGGGTCACCCCTCTTGGGCCAACTGGAACATGGCCGGCGTCTGGTACGCCACGCACCTGTGGGAGCATTTTGCCTTCACTTTGGACCGGGAGTTTCTCGCCGAGCGCGCCTACCCGCTGATGGTGGGGGCAGTTGAGTTCGCACTCGATTGGCTGATCGAGGGTGAAGACGGATACTTGATTACGGCGCCTTCGACGTCACCCGAGAACATGTACCGCACGCCCGACGGATACGAGGGCGCGACGACGTTTGCCACGACCGGCGATATGGCGATGATCCGCGAGTTGTTCGGTGGCCTGGTCCGGGCCAGCGAGATCCTCGATCGCGACGCCGAGTTGAGGGAAGTACTCAACACCACCCTGGAGCGTCTGGTTCCCTATCGCATCGGCCGTGACGGCAGTCTTCAGGAATGGTACCATGACTGGGGGGATGCCGATCCGTTACACCGCCACCAGACACATCTGTTCGGTTTGTATCCCGGTACGCACATCGATCCCGAGCAAGAGCCGGAACTGGCGGAGGCGGCGAGGACCGCACTCGAGATCAAGGGAGATGAGTCAACCGGTTGGTCGAAGGCGTGGCGCATCAATCTGTGGGCTCGCCTGCTTGACGGTGACCGCGCCCACAAGCTATACCGGGAGTTGCTCTCGTACGTCCACCCGGTGGCAGACCTTCGTTACGATCGCGGCGGCGGCACCTACCCGAACCTGATGGACGCGCATCCTCCGTTTCAGATCGACGGCAACTTCGGGGGAACGGCGGGTGTGGCCGAGATGCTGATCCAGTCGCACGCGGGCGAGATCCGGTTGCTCCCCGCCCTACCGGCTGCGTGGCCTGATGGCAGCGTGCGCGGCCTTCGGGCACGCGGCGGCTTCGAGATCGACATGGAGTGGCGGGATCGTGTCCTCCACAGCGCGACGGTGCGGACCGCGGGCGGCACCGAGTGCCGCCTCGCTTACGGGGACCTGAGGCGAGACGTGGTGCTTGGGCCAGGAGAGGAGTTACGGCTGGACGGACGTCTCAGATGACGGAGGTGTAACCGCAGGTTACCGAACCGTTCGTCGCTACCCGCGTCCTCCCCCAAAGGCAAGTCCGAGCCTGACCGTCTTGATCAGCCTGCGGTCTTCGAACAATGTTGGGTACATCAGCGTGCCACTCAAATCGAAGTGCAAGAACCTGGTCACATCCAGTTCCAAGCCACTGCCCAAGCCGACACACAACCCCCAATGTGTTCCCCTCTGGTGAATACTGGGCAGGTCTCTGTATTCCATGGTGGAAGAGAGGTAGGCCCGCTGGAACTCTTCTTCCAAATCCAATCCACTTCGGGCGACCATCATCGGCACCAGAACGTACGGCCTGACGTTGCGACCTAGGTTCACCAGCGTCGAACGCCACTCTACCCCCCCGGTGGCGAAGCTGCGGTCATAAGGACCGATCGCTGAAACCGTGCCATGCGTGCTCGCCATCTGTGCGGCGAGAGCGACTTCGTGCCGTAACCCAAGCCACATCTCCGGTAGCGCGAACCCGAGCCGCGCCTCCAACCCCGGGCCGTGAGTGTCCCAGGCGTGGACGTAGAGCATGCCGACATCGACCGTGGCGATTTCGAAGACGTTTTGCGCTATCACACTAGTTGTGCTGAAACCTGTAGCCAGGATGCCGGCCGAAAGGAGAGTAAGAACGCGGTTTTTCATGGCGGGCCTCCACGATCAGGGTGGTGGATGAGGATTGTTATTCCGAGGGAGGAGGATTGTTCCGAGTCGTGTGCCTCGGCGGTCGCCACGTACCGTCCAGGCATCTAGACACCGGACGCCGCTTCGCACTCCGGCACCTCCCTCCGCGAACTGCAGTTCGCGAGCAGACGGAACGATCCCAAGTGCATTCGCCACTCACTGACGTTCGCTCCGGGAGGTGCCGTGGTGCTTTGTGAAGATCACAAACCGTCGAACAAGCGCTCGCGGACAACTCCGGGTGACGCATACGCTACGTGGCGAGCGCCTCCCCCCACCCACTCCAGCATCTCAGAGTCCAGAGTTCCCAGAGTCCAGAGTCGACGGGGCTACGCCCCGCGAAATGGGGACGCCACAACCCGAAATCCGAGGCGGTAGTCCCCGTCATACGGAAGGTACCTGAGGCGGCAGGCGCAACGCACGCCCCTGTAGTAGCCGAAATAGGAACCGCCGCGCAACACTCGGGCCACGTTCGCGGACGCGGAGAGATCTTCGAGGTCTTCCACATCCTCATACGGATAATCCTGCAAATGGCTGCGTGTCCACTCCCACACGTTGCCCGAAAGCTCCTCCACGCCGTACGGGCTCGACCCTCAGACCCTGCACGGCACCCTTGGCAAGCGCGTCATCAACCAAAGGTCGTTGAAGCTCCACCCACACGTGCGCGACGTCCGCGGGAACATGGACCGGCACCTCATGCGTTTCGAGTGGTAGATCACTCACATGCGGCAGCAGACGGGAAACCACCTGTGTCGCAAGCGCAGCAGAATCGCGGGTCATCGATGCTCCCTCTTCAACACCGGGACAAGTATGAAGAATAGACTCGCGGATGGAAAGCCGGAGATTGTTGGCCGGATTCAGATGTCAGGCATCGTCCGCGCCCGGCGGAAGCCATATCCCAGCCCGGAACGATGCGGTTTACGGGGGTGTTTGCGGCGCTGGTGCTCGAACGCCGTGTTCCTTCAACGAACTGCGGGCCGGTTGACCCACATCGCTACCCTTCGCACTCCTCGCCGCCGTCCCCATGAAATTCGTAAACACCAACACCAGCTGGTGCAACGCGTCCGACCCTCCGCCGAGTACCGCGCCGGAAAGGAGGACGTCGGTTGCTCGGAAGAGACGTTGGTGGACATGCGGGAGTGTACGAACACGGCGGGATCGACAAACATTTCGAGCACGCGGATGCCCAGTGCCGCTACACGCACGCCGAGTGTAGTGCCGGCGAAGAACGCGATACGGCGCGTCTGGCCTCGATGCTGAGTGTGAGCCTCTTCGTCAGGGTAAGGCGCTTCGGCGTCGTTGCGTTTTGCTTTGCCCAGTTCGGCTCGTGCTTCGAGATGGGCCGAGCGATGCACACGCCAACTCGTGAGAAATACCTCCAGAACACGCTCGATGAATAACGAGAGCATCAAGAGCGGCAGCATCAATTGAGCGAACTCGCTGGCTCCGAACGCGCGAAAGGAGACCAGTCTCGGGTTGTAGAAGGCAACGGCAAAGATGATGGACAGCGTCACGATTGAAAGACCCCGCAACACTCTGCGATCCACGTTCTCAGCTTGGTCCATGATTTCGTTCCTCACAGTGCCTCCACCAGATCGACGCTAACCAGGTAGTCACCCGGTTCGCCGGCAAGGGGTCGTGTTGATTAGCCATGATGAACGCCAACATCGCGAGCGTGTCTACCGCATAGGCGGTATGTGCGGCATACGCGGCATTTGTGACCGACTGGGCAGTCTCGGCGCGATGACCTTTGGGTAGCTCAGGATCTGGACGGGAATCGTCGGTGCGTTCAGCATCGCCCGCAATGTTGTCGCGCGTCAAGCGATAGGTGACCCACTGTGGGATGCGGTTGCCGTTGTCGTGGCAGGTGATGAAGTAGGGGTTGATCAGCACATCGCAATCGCCGCCCGGAAAGCCCCACCGCATGTGCTCGTTGCCGACCAGCTCAGCGGGTACACCACGCTCCGGGGTCGTCTCGTGTTCGTGTTACCGCCACAGTTCCGCGATCTCCAGTTCGAGACTGGCGACTCGTTCGTCCAACATCTGCGCCGCCGCGGTGGAAGTGACCGCCGTAACGGCAAATGCGAAGAAAAACGTAGAGGTACGCATGTCAAATCCTTTCGGGCTCTGCCGGCCCTCCCGAAGCGCGTCCTGAGTTCGCGATGCACGGCGTACGAGCGTCGAGCGGAGCGAACGCCGGGCGCGCGGAGGGAGGACGACGGCAAGCGATGCTCCACAATATCCTAGAGAGCCACCGTGATAAGGTTACTCGGTATGCTCTCGCCGGCTTTGTTGATCGCGATCACGTGGTACTCGAGGTCGACCCCCTGCGGCTGATCGGTCATGACGGTCATGGATTCAAAACACAACACGCCCTCCTTCCACTCCGTCTCACCGGTAGTGCGCGATAGCACGCGGTACGCCGAGACTGTGCCGCCGTCGGCCGGCGACTTCCAGTCGAGATACACCCAGCCGCGACCTTCCCGCTTCACCTCGAGAGTGCGAGGAGCACCGGGCGGTTCCAGGTTGACGCGTTCTCTCTTTCCGCTCCACCCAATGGTCCTGAGCTTACCCTCGTCGTCGCGATGTGTGATCTCCGCATAGCGAAGAATGCTCTTCATCTTGTCGGTGAGGTCTTGAAGCGCATCCTGTTTTTCGTCAAACGCTATCGCGGCTGCTCCTTGCGCAGATTCCGCGGTCTCTTTTGCACTCGCGTAACGGGCAATTGCTTCCTGCAGCGTTTCGACCGTTACGGGGGTGTCGGGGAAATGCTGACCGTTCTCCTGGAGGCCGTGTACCATGGTGCCGGCCAATGCGGCCACATCTGCTTCTCTTCTTGGAAACGTTGCCATCTCTATCTCCTTTACTCATCCATCGGTAGAAAACGTGGGCCCGCGATGTTTCGCGGGGATTGTGCTATTGGTCGCCGGGAAGAGCGACCGCAGCTGTTGGCTCGTTGCAAAGGGGGGATCTCGGCCGCCACGCGTTCGCCGCACACGTCGGAGTGCCAGAAGTTCTCTGTACGCAGGAGATTGATTGTTTGACTCGATCGAAAGGAAGGACGCAAGCCGGCATATGAAGCCGGCAAACGGCAACGGGAGATTTTCAATCTTGAAATTGCGAGTTTCCAAATGTCGATTGTGAGCCGCATGACGGTCATATGATGGATGCAGCCCTGGAAAAGAGGCTTCCAAATGGCAGTTGGAGGCATCACATCGAC
>JBDGYW010000273.1:0-8179 GCA_039588935.1 Gemmatimonadota bacterium
TTCCCGGACCATCCGAACCGCCCGCTCTCGGACCTCCGGCGAATATCTGCTCCGCTTTGCCATGACTCCATCCTCTCAACAAATGGAGCCTCCGGCAACCCCGGTACGGTTCAGCCGTAGGTTTTGGGCACAATTTGGGCACAATCGTGCCCTACCCCTTCGGCCTCAACCACTCTTGGAACGGTGGGTAGTCGCGGAGGGGGGACAACTCAGAGCGCCACAACATAGTCCAGTTGTGTTGGAAACCCTCTGAAAACGCCTGACGCAGCAGATTTACCGCCTCGTCGCGTTCGCCAAGCGCACCGGCTATCGCAGCACGCCAGTACGTGTTCCCGCCGTACAGGTATGGTCGATCCAGAGTCGCGAGCCATCCCGCATCCGTCCTCGCCTGCGCCGAGTCACCAGCGATCGCAGCGAAGAACCCTCGGACTCCACGGTACGTGACCTTACTAGCGTCATCGTCCACAAGCGATTCAAAGACCATCTGCGCTTCGTCGATCCGTCCGTAGTCGAACAACGCCCATCCGTACACAGCATGGTGGTCGGCGGTCCGCTTCTCCTCTTCTGGCCTGTCTTCCAGCCAACTGATGATCCGACTGAGTAACTGCCGGGCCGCATCGACGTGTCCGTAGCCAAGAAGGGATTGGGCAGCGTACCGCGCAACGCCAATTGAAAAGGCGTCCAGATCAGCGAACATCGCGATTGCTTCCTCGCTGCGCCCCAACGCTGCCAGCGACGTAGACGGGATAACCAGGCACGAGAACCGGGTGTCTTCCGACGCCCCAACGCCGCCGTACAGTTCACAGCCGCGTCTTATAGCTTCAAGCGCTTCCTCGTGCTCGCCGAGCATTTGCAGAGCATCTAACTGCACGGTCCAATAGCCGGGCCAGCCGCGCATCGGTCCTCGTTCAGGATCGAGGGTAAGGAGAGCATCGAGTGCCTCCTGCGGGCGGTTGTCGCCATTCGCCATTAAGGCCCTGTTGTACACCGCCTTCGAGCCCGGTGCCACTTCTGCTGCTCGGCGAATGGCGCGCAGTGCCTCTTCAATGTCACCGTCTACTCGCGCTTTCAAGTAGTCCAGCCAATGTCGGTCGTACTCACTCAGTTTGGCTCTGTATTGCCCAAGGATGCCTACTAGGGAGTCAGACTGCGCCCACTGACGATTGTTGTTATGAGTAAGGGTTGCGTAGATGAGAGGTGTGACGAAAGTGGTATCAAGCTCGAATGCGCGATAGAAATGTGGAATGGCGTTTCGGTCATTCCCTGATCTCATGTGGAGTCCAAGCCCTGACCTCATGTAGAGTTCAAGCCCTTGGTCGAACTCGCGGTAAGCCTCGAACGACGGGGGCTGAACCACGCTGCTGGCCTGATCGCTGATTCGCTCGTCGAAGTTGATTGCGAGGAATCCCATGACCCTCTGCTGCGCATCTGCAATCACGTCCCTCGCAGATGCCTGTGGCCCTCTGGCTGGATCAACAGCACCGAGCGGCTCACCTCGCACTACGTCCGTCACGTTTACGCGGATTTCAAGACTGTCATTCTGTAGGTACACGGCACCTGAAATCACTGTGCCTGCACACGTTTCTTCCGCCACTGCCCGAATGGGATCGCGGACTCTGCCTGCCTCCCCCTCAGACTGCACGTACTGCCATGACTGCAGCGCCATGTCCCACGGACTCACCTGAATTGCCGCCTGCTGTAGACCCTGTGTGATGGAATGAGCCGCCAGTTCACCTACTTGGTCCAGCGACGGATCACCCGTCGCGTTGCGAAAGACAGCGACCGTGACGTGGTTGGGATCGAGCACCACTTTGCTGCCGCGAGGCAGTGCTGCCATCACAACGATCACCGCGATAATCGCAGCAACCGCCACTGCTCCACCCGCCATCATCCACCTGCGCTTCACTCTTCGATCAACCGGCACCAGCCCCGTCGGAGTCACACCCCCACTCGGCGTCGCCAACGCCTCCAACTGCGGCAGCAACTCTTCGGCTGTCTGCCACCTGTCCGCAGCCTTCTTCTCCAAGCACTTCATCACTAACTCGGCTAACGCTGGAGGCACTGACTCTCTGTACTTCGTAACTGGCTCGGGTGTCTGGGTGACGTGAGCGGCGAGCAGTTCTTGCTGAGTATTCCCAACGAATGGTGTCCTACCAGTCAACAACTCATACGCGATCACGCCAACGGCGTAGATGTCAGCGCGATGGTCGATGTGTGGATCGGCTGAGGCTTGCTCGGGTGACATGTAAGCTGGCGTACCGAGCGCCACTCCCTCGGTAGTGAGCTTCTGCCTTCCTGTTGCTTCGCTCACGGCCTTCGCCACACCGAAATCAGTCACCAGCGCATGCCGCTCAGTCAGCATCACGTTGTCGGGCTTGATGTCCCTATGAACAACATTGTGCTTGTGCGCGTGGCTCAGAGCGTCAACAACATCGCGCAAGATGCGGACGGTTTCAGCAATGGGCAGTTCGCCTTCCTTCGCGAGCTTGTCCCTCAGCGACTGCCCCTCGACATACGGCATGACGTAGTAGAGGTAGCCGTCTGCTTCGCCACAGTCGTGGAGCCCAAGGATGTGCGGATGCGTGAGCTTCGCCGCGATGTCGATCTCTTGCAGGAACCGATCAGGACCGAGCGCCGACGCCAGTTCGGGCCTGAGTACCTTGAGCGCCACCTTGCGGTGGAGCTTAAGGTCCTCGGCGAGGTAGACCGTCGCCATCCCGCCGCTACCGAGTTCCCGCTCGATGGTGTAGCGAGAGGAGAGAGCGGCCTTGAGGCGGGAGAGGGGGTCGGCCATGCGTTACCCCTTCGGCCTCATTAGCTCTTGGAACTCGGGGTGGTCGCGGAGGGGGCCAACTCGGCCCACCACAGAGCCTGCCACCAGTGTTCGAATCCCTCGGAGTGCGCCTGACGCATCAGGTCCACCCCTTTGTCGCGTTCACCGAGCCCACCGGCAACGGCAGCACGCCAGTAAGTGTTCAAGCCGCGCAGGTTTGGCCGAAATAGAGTCGCAAGCCATTCTGCATCCCTTCTCGCCCGCGCCGAATCGCCACCCATAGCGGCAAAGAACCCTCGGGTTCCACGGTACTCAACATTGTCAGCGTCATCTTCCACAAGTGAATCGAACACCGTCTGCGCTTCCTCTACCCGCCCGTAGTGGAACAATGCCCATCCGTAACGATTACGGTGGTTGGCAGTACGCTTTTCCTCATCTGGCCTGCCTTCCATCCAACTGATGACTCGATTGAGTAACTGCTGCGCCGCATCGACGTGTCCGTAGCCAAGAAGGCAATCGGCAACGCCCACCGCTTGGCGGACCGACGAAGCGTCCAGATCAGTGAACAATGCAATGGCTTCCTCGCCACGCCCCAACGCTGCCAACGACGTAGCCGGGTGCCACAGGCACATGCGGTCATTGTCGGGGTGCAGTTCGCAGCCACGGATTGCAGCCTCAAGTGCCTCCTCGTGCTCGCCGAGCATGTGGAGAGACACCCTCAAGATGTACCAATAGTTGGGCCACCCGCGCATCGGCCCTCGCTCAGGATCGAGATTCAGCAGAATATCAACGGCCTCCTGCGGATGGTTGATGGCTCTTGCCGAGTAGGCCATGTTGTACACGGCCTTCGATCCCGGTGCCAGCGCTGCTCCTCGGCGAATGGCTCGCACTGCCTCCGCGTGGTCGCCGTCCACATGGGCTCTCAGCCAGTCGAGCCAGTGTCGGTCGTGCTCACTGAGCCTGTCCCTGAACCCTTCGAGAATGCCAAGCAGTGAATCCGCCTGCGCCCACTCAGTGACATTGCCGTGAGTGATGATCGCGTAGATAAGAGGAGTCGCGAATGTAGTATCGAGTTCAAAGGCCCGGCGGAAGTAGGGAATCGCCCCTCGGTGGTCCAATCGAAAGTAGTGCTTCATCCCTTCATCAAAAGCCCGGTACGCCTCAAATGACGGTGGTTGAGTTCCGCTGCCGACGTGAGCGGCGATCCGCTCGTCGAAGGAGATGGCGAGGAACCCGATCACCTGTTGCCGCAACGGCTCAATAGCTTCGTCGGGAGAATCAAACGGCGCTTCCTGAGGATCGAGAGCCGTGAGCAACCTGCCGTGCGCTGCATCGGCGACTTCAAGTTGATACTGAATAGCATCCCCGCGCCGATAGTACGCACCTGAAATCACTGTCCCCGCCCCTGTCTCCTCGGCCAACGCCCGCACGCGATCTCGAACGCGGCCCGCCTCCGCCTCATTCCTCACGTACTCCGACGATTGAAGCGCCGATTCCCACGGCACCACTTGCACGATCCCGGTTTGTTGCAACCCTTGCGTGACCCAATGGCCTGCCTGTCTTCCTGCACCGTCCAGTGATGGATCACCTGTCTCGTTGCGAAGCACGGCAACCACAATGCGGTTTGGATCGAGTGACACTCCACTACCGCGAGGCAGGGCCGCCACCACAACGATCAGGGCAATCACTGCGGCAATCCCTACCGCCGCTCCCGCCATCATCCACTTGCGTTTCACCCTGCGGTCAACTGGTGTCATTCCGGTTGGTGTCACCCCGCCACTCGGAGTCGCCAGTGCTTCCAACTGAGGCAGCAACTCTTCCGCTGTCTGCCAGCGGTCGGCGGGCTTCTTCTTCAAACACCGCATCACCAACTCGGCCAGCGCGCGTGGCACGCTGTCCCGATATTTCGTAACCGGCTCGGCCGCCTGAGTCACATGCGCTGCGAGTATTTCCTGCTGTGTGGTTCCAACGAACGGTGGCCTGCCAGTCAGCAATTCGTATGCGACTGCACCTACTGCGTAAATGTCTGCTCGATGATCTATGTGTGGATCAGCGGCTGCCTGTTCCGGTGCCATGTAGGCAGGTGTACCGAGTGCAATTCCCTCGGTGGTGAGCTTCTGCCGTCCAGTGGCCTCACTCACCGCCTTCGCGACACCGAAGTCGGTCACCAACGCATGGTGCTTGGAAAGCAGTACGTTGTCGGGCTTGATGTCTCTATGGACTACACCGTGCTCGTGGGCATCCGACAAGGCATCAACCACGTCCCTGAGGATGCGGACAGCTTCTGCGACGGGCAGTTCACCTTCCTGCGCCAGCTTATCGCGAAGTGACTGTCCCTGCTCATACGGCATGACGTAGAACAAGAATCCGTCAGCTTCACCCGAGTCGTAGAGAGGCAGGATGTGAGGATCGTGGAGTTTGGCTGCAATCCTGATCTCTTGGAGTAACCTGTCAGGGCCGAGCGCAGCCGCAAGATCAGGCCGTAGGACTTTGATGGCTACTTCACGGTCATGGCGAATGTCCTGAGCCAGATAGACCGTCGCCATACCGCCAGCGCCAAGTTCCCGCTCGACCGTGTATCGGTCGGAGAGGGCAGCTTTCAGACGATCAAGTACGTCTGTCATGACCAGCGTCCCTTGGTCCGAGCGGAGAGATAATACGGCTTGCGCGGGGCGTTAGCCAGCGCGGGAGGCGGCGGGCGCACGATGCGTTTCCCTGCCCCGTCCATCTTGGAGCTTCCGCCATTTCGGCCTATCTTCGGGTATGAGTCAGTTGAGCAATCAGCGCGGGCACAAGCGGTTAATCGCTCTCCGTGCGTATCCGTGGGTGACACCCACGGGATTCCTGATCCCGTGGGTTGCCGTAAGCTCTTACTTCATAACGACTTGCTGGTGGCGTGTGCCCAGATCGTGCCCAGTGTGGCGGTGCCTTCAGAAATCGCTTATCCCCTGAGGTCCTTCCTCGCGCCGCCAACAATGAACCGCTTTGCACGTGCGGCGATGAGACAAGGTCGGCCGGAGACGCGAACGACTCCGGCGCGCGCTTGCTGCCTGCCCCAGCCAGCTCACCAAACCCGGTGCCGGCAGGGAATGTTGGCGGATAAGGTCCATTGCGGTTGGGCAGGTGCCGACACCGGTGACTACGTAATCCAACTCAATGATCTCCGCCGACGCCCACCATGCGCGACTTTCCGATCGGCGGGATTCAGTTTCCCATTGGTGATTTCGGACTTTGTATCGTGACTCTGTACTGCGGATCGGCGATAGTGGGTTTGGCCCCGCTGTATTCGTCTTTGCCATCGACGACTCCACGTCGCCGGTCGTTAGGCTGTGAAGAGGTCCGGGCGCTTCGATTCTGCGATTGCCTATTTCGGTCTTGACAATGGTCGTTTCAAATTTGACAGGACCCATTTCGATATGGCGGTCGCTGCCAGTTTGGCAGCTGAAGCCCGAGCGACCGGACATCCCAGCCGCCCAGGCCATCTAGTCAGCTGGATGTTCTACCTGACCAACAGAATCCTCTCATTGACCGGATACAACCACTCGACACCTCTCTCCGTGACGATCGCATCGTCCTCTAGAGCGATCCGCACTTTCGCTCCGCCGAACTCGGGCGCCGCCGTGTAGGCAAACAGCTCGATGACGAACATGTTGGTCGGCTTGATCTCGAACGTGAGCCGGAGAGGGTTGAACCAGGCGATCGACGGCCCGATGCCGTGGCCGGTATTCCCGACCGAGTGGCAACCGACCATCACCTCGGTCTTGTCGGTGTCGGTGATGACATTGAACTCTTTCATCATCTGAAAGCCTTCATCCGTGATCGCCTGCCCCAGCATCTCGACCATTTCTGCGGCGGTGTAACCGGGTTTGATGGTCTGCCGGATTATCTCCCTAACGCGGCGGCCTTGATCGAATGCATGCTGAATACCCGGTGGCGCGGCCGTCTCACCTTCTTTCAAGACGTACACGATCCGTTTCATGTCGGTGTACATGTTCAGGAAACCGACACCCCAATCGATGTTGATCAGGTCGCCGCGTTGGATGATGCGTTCGTTGGAAACCGCCTCTATTCCCGTGGGGCCTGTGATGTAGATCGACGGCATGTCGAACGAACTGCCGAGTCCGCGGCGCTGGAGTTCGTCCATGATCCACCATGCGACGTCCTCCAGGGCCGTCACTCCGGGAATGATGACCTCGTTCGAAAGTGCTCGTTCGGCTATCTCACGTGACATCTCGCCGGCCTCCGCAAAGGCGGCAATCTCCGTCGTTACCCGCCGGGACCTGAAATCGGAGACCAGCTTTTCGGCAGAGACCAGACGAGAGGCGAAACGGTCGCCGAGCGTCTCCTGGAGGTACCGGTAGCTCGTGTGCGAGAGTCCGTCTGCCGCGCCGATGCTGCTCGACATGTTGACACCAATGGCCATCGGATCACGCTCTGCTACAAAGGATGCGATGTTGCCCGCTCCGGTCACGATGTCGTAGGCCTCGCATTCCTCGAGCAGGTACCCACCAACACCGAGCGCAGCTCGCTCGATCCGACCGCCCCCACGGTCTGTGAAGATGTAGAAACCCAAGCTGCCCGGATATCCACGACCAAGGTCATCATAGAGCGGGCCGTAATCGCCTTCCCTCACTGTGGTGATCCACATGTCGATCCCGTTCTCCCGCATCACTTCGGGCAAGATCAGATCGAACTTGTCTTTACGGATCTGACACATTCGTTCCCAGCGGCGACGTGCTTCTTGGGCCTCCGTGTTGACGGGCACCGCATGCAACAGCAGGATTGCGAGTATGCCAAGAGTCAGATTGCGTGTGATGGATCGCATGAGTGCGGCCTCCTCTAAGGAACAGCTCGGCGCCGGGTAAACCGGAGGTGCCAGAAACCTAGCGGGTGTCCTGGCCAAAGCAGTCGATCCAGGGCACCCGCTGCAATCTACAAACGTGCTTCGTTTGGGTTCATGAGGCTCAGATGCGCTAGCGCCCACCCAACCATGCGGAGGCTGTACCACCCTTCTCGGATGCAGCAGTAACCCTGACCGCCGGCTGGTCTCTACCCGTTCTCCTGATCATCCACTCGACAGTGGCAGGCTCAGCGCGGTTGCCGGCCAAATGCCCAACGTCCTGAGTCTCATCGCCGAACACCAACTCCGCGCCTTCGAGTGAGATGGACACCTTCACGGTCTTGGCCATCCGCGTGCGAATCGCCTGCTCTGTCACGTTTGTAGGTAGGTAACCCTGGTTCTGAATTTTGGCCTCGATCTTCATAAACCCAGACTCAACATCTTCGGCCGTAACCTCAGTGACCTGCACATACGGCGACATAGAAGCCATCCAGAGGTTCCAGTCGGTGTGCTCCTGGAGGAACTCCTCGAAGACCGGACCGGGAGTGCACATCACGTTGTTGTAC